>JACPWC010000081.1 GCA_016197225.1 Chloroflexota bacterium | reverse complement strand
GCTGTGTTGAGTTGGACCATCATTGGCCGCTGATAGCGTTGGGGCCAGAGTACCCAGGCACCCTCCACCCCCAGGATGTCCACGACCAGCCGGGTGACTTCCATGCCGGCGTCGCGCAGGGCGCGGGCAATCACTTTAGCGCCCCGATCATGACCATCCAGACCGGGTTTGGCTACCAAAACGCGAATAGGGGTTGTGTTCATAGAACTCCGTCAGTCGGAATGGTTTGTGTCCGAACTCACAAAACGATTATACCGCAAGAGTTACAGAGGCCTGTCATCGCCGGGCGGCATTGTTCCTGAATTGAAACGCACCTGCAACTGCGCCGTCCTTGCATCCGGCCACAGCAATGGGTACAATCGTCTACGAGATGGCTACCACTCAAACCACCCCCACTACTACCAAAAACCTTGATCTGGAATTTAGGGGGACACTGGAGCGCCTGGCGAGTCTCATTGTGTTGTGCTCGCTCCTGGCCGTTGTCGGCGTCTACGTGGCCGCGCCCTTCCTGGCTTACACCTGGGCGCAATTGCCGTACATGGGCGGGTTTGTCGAGCCAACGCTGATCTTCAACGGCGTGGGCGACCCCGGTTGGGCCTTGTTAGCTGAAGGCGTCCAGACGGCTTACCCGGATCGATTGATTTCGGTGGGCGGGGTTGAGGTAGGAACCACTGCCGAGTTGAACCGGTTGATGGCCGGGCACTCGGTGGGCGACACAGCAGAGATCGTCATTGAACGGGCCAGCGGCGATTCAGCCTTCGGCCCATTTAAAGTAGACGGCCAAACCGTCGTCAACGTCACCCTCACCAATTTCGGCTTCTCCAGTCTCGTCAATTTCTTTGTCATCCCATATTTCATCGGCTTTCTATTTTTGGTGATCGGGCTGTGGGTGTTTTACCTGCGACGCGATGAGGCCTCGGGGCGGGCCTTTGCCTTGTTTTGCGCCTCCATGGCTGTCATCATCGGCGGGTTGTTTGACCTGTACACCACCCGGATTTTTGCCTCGTTGTGGACAGCCTGCATTCCGCTGGCCGCCGCCAGTTTGCTTAACCTGGCTCTGGTCTTTCCGCAAGAGGCGAGTTATGTTGCCAGGTGGCCGCTCTCACGCTGGATTGGATTCCTGCCAGCGATGGTGATGGTGGTCATTGGCGTCGCCAAAATCAACGACTTGTCGAACCCGCGAGACTACGCCGGCGTTTGGGTCTTGGGCTACGTTTACATGGCCCTCGGCGCACTGTACTTCATCGCCAACAACATCTATCGCTGGTGGCGAGCCAAGTCGCCCACCATCCGCGAACAAAGCCGGATCATCATCCAGTTTTCGGCGGGCGCGTTTTTGCCGGCCAGCTTCTGGGCCTTTGCCACCGGACTCTTCAAAGCCAACTGGACGTTCACGCCGTTGCTGTTTTTGCCTATGCTCTTGTTCCCGTTCGGCATTGCCTGGGCCATTTTGCGCTATCGCCTGCTCAACACCCAAATCATTCTTAGCCGGGGACTGGTTTACATTTTGCTGGGCGTGCTCACCACGCTGGGCTACGGCTTGCTGGTGGCCGGAGTCAGTTGGCTGGTGGGGTCTCGCGTCCCAGCCAACTCCCCCACCCTCATCGGCTTGCTGGTTCTGTTTCTGGTGGTTGGCCTGGCCCCTGCTCGCTCGTGGCTGCAAATTCAAGTAGATGCTCTGCTGCTGCGGGGAAACCGGGCTTACCGTGAACACCTCAACACCTTTAGCCGCGCCCTGACCGAGTCGGCTGAACTGCCATTCATTGCCAAACAACTGCGACAACAAGTTGATGTCGTTGTCAGGCCGGCTCACATCTACTTGTTTTTACGAGACGCCAATCAGACTGATTATGGCGCTTACAATGCCGAAGGCCGCCCCGAAACCGACCTGCGGTTCACAATGGACAGCGCCCTGACGCGCACGCTGGCCAGCCAGCGCCTTCTTTATCTCGCGCCCGACTCGCCCCTGCCCATTTCACTTCAACGCGATCGTGGAAAGCTGGGCGTGCTGGGGTCGCCGCTCTTCGTTTCGCTTAACAGCAAGAACGGCCTCATTGGCTGGCTGTCTCTGGGTGGCCGTCTTTCCGGCGAACCCTACTCGCGGCAAGACCTGGAGTTTCTGGAATCGCTGGCCGATCAGAGCGCGCTGGCTGTTGAACGCGCCCAGGCCGTCACCGTGCTGGAAAAGCGCGTCAAGGAACTCAACGTGCTCAGCCAGGTGTCGCAGGCCATCAACTTTTCAATTAAGTTTGACGATCTGCTGGAACTGATCTTCGCCCAGACCAGCCGCGTGCTCGACACTCGCAACTTCTCCATCATCCTCAGTGAGCCGCGAACGCGCTCACTCTCGTACGCCTTCTTTGTGGAAAACAACGACCGCCAGACCAGCCAGGAAAAACAACCCTGGCCTCAGGGCGTGGGCCTGGCCAGCGAAATCATTCGCTCCGGCCAGCCCATCCTCACCGCCGACTACCTCGACGAGTGCGCCCGCCGCCGGGTGCCACCCCTCAACCGGCCCTACCATGCCTGGATGGGCGTGCCCCTCAACGCCAGCGCGCGGACGCTGGGCGTCATGTCGGTTGCCTCCCTGGAAGTGGGCCGGGTCTTCACCGAAGAGCAACTCAAAATTTTCTCGGCCATCGCCGACCAAGCGGCTACCGCCATTGACAAGGCCCGGCTCTACCAACAAACCGACCAACGCGCCAAGCAGTTGGCTACCCTCAACCAGGTGGCCCAAACCATCACCTCCACGCTTGAACTGGAGCCACTGCTCCAGCGCGTGCTGGAAAGCGCGGTGGATATTTTGGGGTGCGAAGCCGGAAGCCTGTTCTTGATTGACGAAGAGACAACCGACTCGATCTTCAAGGTGGCCGTCGGGCCGGCCGCCACTGATTTGATTGGCTTGCGTGTTCCAGCCGGGCGCGGCATTGTTGGCTCGACGGCTGAGAGCGGCCAGCCCGTCATCGTCAACGACACGGCCTCCGACCCGCGCTGGTACCAGAAAGCCGACAAGCAAACCGGTTTCATCTCGCGGGCGGTGATGGCTGTTCCTTTGCGCGTCAAAGAGCGCATCATTGGCGTGATCGAAGTCATCAATAAACGTGACGGCTCCCCCTTCGACGACGAAGACGTGTCCCTGCTCACCGCTTTCGGCGGTCAGGCCGCCGTCTCCATCGAAAACGCCCGCTTGTTCAGTCTCACCGACAAAGCCCTGGAAGCCCGGGTCGAAGAATTATCGGCCATGCAAAAGATTGACCGTGAGCTGAACACCGCTCTCGACATGAAGCGCGCCATGACGGTAGTGCTCGAGCGCGCCCTGAGCCGCACTGCCGCCGATGCCGGCCTGGCCGGCATGGTCACGGCTGAAGGAATGTTGATTGTGGCTCATGAAGGGTACGACAAGGCCATCGCCCCTTATCTTGATATTCCTCTCCCGCTCAACACCGGCCTGCTGGCCGTCATCATGAACTCCAACGAAGCGGCGCAGGCCGCCGATGTTCAATCAGACGAAAGCGCCCTCAGGATTTTGCCGGAAGCTGTTTCGCAACTGGCAATTCCGATCCGCCGGGAAGAAGAAACCATCGGCGCAATTCTGCTCGAGTCCCGCCAGCCCGATGCCTTCAGCGGCGACATCTCTTTCCTCTCGCGTCTGGCCGATCACGCCGCCATCGCCGTTGCCAACGCCCGGCTGTTCAACGAAGTGAGAGCCGCCAACCAGGCCAAGAGCGAGTTCGTGTCCTTCATCTCTCACGAGCTTAATCAGCCGATGACGTCCATCAAAGGCTACGCCGACTTGATGGCGGCGGGCGCGATGGGGCCGCTCAACGATTTCCAACAGCAACCCATGGGCGTTATCCGGGGCAACGTGGATCGCATGATCACCATCATCAAAGACTTGTCGGATATTGCCCGAATCGAGTCTGGCCGGATGAAGCTGGAATCGAAGGTCATGCCGTTCCAGGCCGTGATTGACGA
Organism: Chloroflexota bacterium; assembly: GCA_016197225.1. NCBI lineage: Bacteria > Bacillati > Chloroflexota > Chloroflexota bacterium. The sequence continues at coordinate 12,126 of JACPWC010000081.1, read as the reverse complement.
TGTCGTTCGCACCCTGCAAGGCCAAATTGACGCCAAAGAGCAGAAGCTTATTATGGAAGTGGAGCCGGACTTGCCGCTGGTGTGGGGCGATCATTTGCGCCTGGTGCAAGTGCTGACGAACCTGATGAGCAACAGCTACAAATACACCCAGCCCGAGGGCACGATCCGGCTCATCATTCAGCGGTCGGCCAACACCTGGGACCCTCAAGGCGCGCCGGAAGTGTTGCACATCGCCGTGCAGGACAACGGCTACGGCATCTCACCGGCAGATCAAAAGAAAATCTTCAGCAAATACTTCCGCGCTGAAGATCGGGCCATTCGCGAAGCGCCAGGCACGGGGCTTGGCTTGAACATCTTCAAACTTTTGGTGGAGTTGGGTGGTGGCCGGGCCTGGTTCGAGAGCGACCTGGGCAAGGGCAGCACCTTCCACTTCACCGTGCCGCTGGCTTCGGCGGTTGAACCGGCCTGACGACGACTCTGACGATAACCCTGGTTGCTTTCAAAAGTGGCCGGGGTTTTTTTTGTTCCCGGCACGAATGTTGCTCCCAGCAACGAGTTGAGCGATTTGGCAAATCGCTCAGCGCCCGCCTTACCGTTTACTCATGTGGTTTTTCTTGACACTGTAACTTTCATCGTGGTATTATTTTTCCGTCGCGATTTAGCACTCAGCAAGAGAGAGTGCCAATAAGTTGACAGAACTATTATGAAACTCTCTGGGCGTCAGGAAACCCTTCTTGCTCTTATTGTTCGCGAATATGTGGACTCGCCGGCCCCGGTGAGTTCAAAGAGCATTCGCGAAAAATATGGCCTTTCGTTCAGCCCGGCTACCATTCGCAACGAAATGGCCGCGCTGACCGAGAGCGGGTTTCTGCGCCAGCCGCACACCTCCGCCGGGCGCGTGCCCACCGAAGAGGGCTATCGCTATTTCGTCCAACAAGTGCTGGGCGAAGTGGAACTACCCATCGCCGAACAAAACACTATCAGCCACCAGTTTCACCAGACGCACGGCGACGTCAACCAGTGGATGCGGTTGGCCGCCTCGGTGCTGTCACAGCACACCCGCAGCGCCGCCCTCATCACGGCCCCGCGCAGTCAGGGCGCGCACTTCAAGCACATTGAACTCATTGCCACTCAGGGGCGGCAAGTGCTCATGGTGTTGGTGCTCAGTGGCGGCGAAATTCGACAGCAAATGCTCACTCTGGCCGAGCCGGTTCAACAGGAGCAACTCAGCGAAACTGCCCACCGCCTCAATGCCCAACTCGCCGGGCAGAGCGCCGACGGAATCAGGAGTCTGAGCGCGCACTACGCCGTCTTTGAAAACGAGATCGCCCGCCTGGCCGCCGATCTGTTGGGCCGGGACGACTCCACCGCTCCCGGCGAAATCTATCGCGACGGCGTGAGCCGCATGTTGGCCGAACCGGAATTTGCCAACACCGAAACGGCCCTGCACGCCCGCCGCGTGCTCGAAGAACAATCCTTCCTGCAGGAATTTCTAGCCAAAGTCCTCAGCCCCAACGTCGGCAGTGTGCAAGTCGTCATCGGCGGCGAAGGCGATTGGGAAGAACTCAAAGACTGCTCGATGGTGCTGGCCCGCTACGGCATCAACAACGTCGCCACCGGCGCGCTCGGCATCCTCGGTCCCACGCGCATGGCTTATGGCCGCGCCATTTCAACGGTGCGTTACGTGGCCGGCCTGATGACTGATCTGGTGCAGGACGCTTACGGAGAATCTTAATCAACTATGGAGACCGTGATCGAAAACGAAACTCCAACCCCTAATAACACAGAAGGGGTGGCCGCCTCTGAAGGGGCAACCGAGGCCGCGCCCGCCTCAACCGACTCAACCCAGCTCAAGGCCGAGTTGGAAGCGGTGAACGCCAAAGCCGCCGAGTACCTCGACGGCTGGCAACGCGCTCGCGCCGACTTCGCCAACTACAAAAAGCGCATCGAGCGCGAGCAGGCCGACTCCCGGCAAACCATTGCCGCCGAAGTGCTGGCTCGCGTCCTGCCGGCGCTGGATGACTTTGAGCTGGCGCTTAAAAATGCGCCGACCAACGGCGACGGCGCAAAGTGGGCCGAGGGTGTGACACTCGTCCACCGCAAGCTCACTACGATTCTAGAGAACGAAGGCATCAAGCGCATCGAGGCCGAAGGCCGGCCCTTCGACCCCAACCTGCACGAAGCCGTCGTCCACGAAGAGTCCGCCGACCATGCGGAAGGCCACGTCACCGCCGTCTTACGGCAGGGCTACAAACTCGGCGACCGGGTTCTGAGGCCGGCGCTGGTGAAAGTTGCAAAATAATAACCAATAACGAATAACCAATGGTTATTCGTTATTGGTTATTGGTTATTGAAACAGGAGACCTCATCATGGCAAAAATCATTGGCATTGATCTCGGCACCACCAACTCCGTTGTCGCCGTCATGGAAGGCGGCGAACCCGTCGTCATCCCTTCCTCCGAAGGCGCGCGCCTCATCCCGTCCGTCGTCGCCATCAACCCTAAAACCGGCGAGCGGTTAGTGGGGCAAGTGGCCCGGCGGCAGGCCATCACCAACGCCGAGAACACCATCTTCTCCATCAAGCGCTTCATGGGCCGCAAGTTCAGCGACCCCGAAGTGCAACGCTCTCTCAAGCTGGTGCCCTACAAAGTGACCGCCGCCCCCAACGGCGACATTCGCGTGCATATGGGCGGCAAAGAATACTCGCCGCCCGAAGTCAGCGCCATGATCCTGGCCAAGCTCAAGGCGGATGCCGAAGCTTACCTGGGCGAGACGGTGGCTCAGGCCGTCATCACCGTCCCGGCCTACTTCAACGACTCCCAGCGCCAGGCCACCAAAGACGCGGGCCGCATCGCCGGCCTGGAAGTTCTACGCATCATCAACGAACCTACCGCCTCGTCTCTGGCTTATGGCCTCGACAAGAAGAAGGACGAAACCATTGCCGTCTACGATCTCGGCGGCGGCACGTTCGACGTTTCGATTCTGTCGGTGGGCGATGGCGTGTTTGAAGTGCGCTCGACCAACGGCGATACCTTCCTCGGCGGCGACGATTTCGACGTGCGGATCATTGACTGGGCCGCCGACGAGTTTAAGAAGGATCAGGGCATTGACCTGCGCTCTGACCGCCAGGCCCTGCAACGCCTGAAAGAATCTGCCGAGAAAGCCAAAATTGAGCTTTCGACGGTCATGCAGACCGAACTCAACCTGCCCTTCATCACCGCCGACGCCAGCGGCCCCAAACACCTCACCCTCAGCCTCAGCCGCTCCAAGCTGGAGCAGTTGACGCGCGACCTGGTGGAGCGATCCATCAACCCAATGCAGAACGCCATCAACGACGCCAAGCTAAAGCCGGCAGACATTCATGAAGTGGTGATGGTGGGCGGCATGACGCGCATGCCCGCCGTGCAGGAAATCGTCCGCAAGACGTTCGGCAAAGAGCCGCACAAAGGCGTGAACCCGGACGAAGTGGTGGCCGTCGGCGCGGCCATTCAGGCCGGGGTGTTGGGCGGCGACGTGAAAGATGTGCTCCTGCTCGACGTGACGCCGCTCACCCTGAGCATTGAAACCTACGGCAAAGTGGCCACCGCCCTCATCGAGCGCAACACCACCATCCCCACCAAGAAGAGTCAAATCTTCTCTACCGCTTCCGACATGCAAACCTCGGTGGAGATTCACGTGGTGCAGGGCGAGCGCCCCATGGCCGACGACAACAAGTCGCTTGGCAAGTTCATCCTCGACGGCATCCCGCCCGCGCCGCGCGGCGTGCCGCAAATTGAAGTGACCTTCGATATTGACGCCGACGGCATTCTCAAAGTGAGCGCCGCCGACAAAGCCACCGGGCGCAGTCAGCACATCACCATTCATGCTTCATCCGGCCTCGAAAAATCCGAGATCGAACGCATGAAGAAAGAAGCGGAGCAACACGCCTCGGAAGACAAGGCCCGCCGCGAGATCATCGAGGCCCGCAACGCCGCCGACTCGGCGGTCTACGTGGCCGAGCGCGCCATCAACGATCTGGGCGACAAGGCCGATGCCACGGCCAAGGCCGAAGTGCAGAGCAAGGTTGAAACCCTGCGCGGGCTGATGAATGGCGAGGACACCAAAGCCTTGCGCGACGCCACCGCCGCTCTGCATCAGGCGGTGCAAACGCTGGGCGCGGCGGCCTACGGCCAGGGCGGCCCGAACATGGGCGGCCAACAAGCCCCCGGCGGCGAGCCGGGCGGCAACGGCCCCGCCGACGATGGCGTGGTGGACGGCGAGTTCAAAGAAGCGTAAGAACGACAAAATCCAAATGACGAATGACAAATGATGGCAATTTGTCATTTGTCATTCGTCATTAAGATGGCAACTAAACGCGACTACTACGAAATCCTCGGCCTCTCCCGCGATTCATCAAAGGACGACATCAAGGCCGCTTACCGCAAGCTGGCCAAGCAGTATCATCCTGATGTCAACAAAGATGACGGGGCTGAGGAAAAATTCAAAGAGGTGAGCGAGGCCTACAGCGTGCTCTCGGACGACGAGAAGCGCGCGGCCTACAACCGCTTCGGCCATGCCGCGTTCCAGGGCGCCGGCGCCGGGTCTGCCGAATACGGCGGCTTTGGCGATTTCGCCGACATCTTCGAGCAGGTTTTCGGCACGGGGTTTAGCGGACGTTCCTCTGGCACAAGGCGGGGGCCCCGGCGCGGCGCAGACTTGCGTTACGAGCTGGCGATCTCGTTTGACGAGGCCGTGCATGGCGTCCAAAAAGAGATCGAAGTGAGTCGCGCCGAGACCTGCCCCACCTGTTCGGGCAACGGCGCTGAACCCGGAACGTCGCCCACGCGTTGCGCCACTTGCCGGGGTTCGGGCGAAGTGCGTCAGGTGCGCCAGACGTTTCTGGGGTCAATGGTCAACGTGACCACCTGCCCCACTTGCCGGGGCGCGGGTGAAGTGATTACGACGCCCTGCCACACTTGCAAGGGCCGGGGCCAGGTGCGCAACAAGCGCCGCCTGCAGGTGAGCATTCCGGCGGGCGTGGATGTCGGCACGCAAATTCGGTTGTCGGGCGAGGGTGAGCCGGGCACCAGCGGCGGCCCCAGCGGCAACCTGTACGTCATCATCAACGTCGAGCCGCATTCGTTTTTCCGGCGGCGGGGCGACGACGTCTGGCTCGAATATAGCGTCAACATTGCCCAGGCGGTGCTTGGCGCCGACGCGCATGTGCCGACGATTGACGGCGAAGAGAAGCTGAAGATTCCGGCGGGCACTCAGCCCGGCACGGTTTTCCCCATGCGCGGGCGCGGCGTGCCTCACGTGCAACGCAACGGGCGCGGCGATCAGTTCGTCGTCGTCAACGTTGCCATTCCCGCCTCACTCAACAGCGAACAGAAGAAGCTCTTCAAAGAGCTGGGCAAGACGCTGGATGGCGCCGGCTCGTCCACCAATCAGAAGAAGAGCTTCTTCGACAACCTCTCCGATTTTTTTGGAGATTGAACTCAGTGGATAGTGGGCAGTGGTCAGTGAACGGCGCTGCCCACTATCCGCCGACCACCATCCACTGGAATGCATTGGCTCGAAATCTCCCTCATCCTCGACCCCGAACTGGCTGAACCGGTGGCCGACGCGCTTGCGCCTTACGCGCACCAGGGCGTGTCAATTGAGTCTACAGCCATTGAAGCCAGCGCCGAAGATGAAGGCCGCGCTGTCGGCCCTCTGCGGGTGCGCGCCTACCTGCCCGCCGACGACCCGGAAGCCCTCGAAAACACCAAACAGAAAATTGAGGAGAGCCTGTTCTACCTCAACATGATTCGCCCCATCCCGTCGCCGGTTTACACGCCGGTGGCCGACGCCGATTGGGCCGAACTGTGGAGGGCCAGCTACAAACCGATTCGCGTCGGCAACCGTCTTCTCGTCATCCCCTCCTGGCTTGCCGACGACCTGACCACCCAACCCGCTGACGCGAACCACCCAACCATCCAACCACCCAGCACCCCCGCCATCCCCATTCTCATAGACCCCGGCATGGCCTTCGGCACCGGCACGCACCCCACCACCCAGCTTTGCCTGGCCCTGCTCGAAACGCACCTCAACCCAGACGACACGGTGCTGGATTTGGGTTGCGGCTCCGGCATCCTGGCCATCGCCGCCGCCAAACTCGGCGCAAAGTCGGCGCTGGCAGTGGATATTGAAGACGAATCGATCCGGGCCACAAAGGAAAACGCCGAACTCAACGGGGTGGCCGCCTCCATCGAGACTCTTCTTGGCTCTCTCGCCGACGTTCAACTTTCCAACCTTCAACCATTCAATACAACCGTCGCCAACATCATCGCTCCGGTCATCATCCGGCTTCTCGGCCAGGGCCTGGGCCAGACGATTGCCCAAAACGGCGTTCTCATCGTCTCCGGCATTTTGGCCGAGCAGGCAGGTGAGGTGAAAGCCGCCCTTAATCGGGCCGGCCTCACCGACATTGACCGGAAGCAAATGGGCGACTGGGTGGCAATCGCAGCCACAAGGAAATAGCGCTTTAGCCTCTGCGCTAATTTGAAGTACAATAACAACCAGGAAAGGGGCCCCTATTGAATCAATGAGGATGCGCTGGACGCGTGCGAGGACAATCGGCATTGGCGAGTCGGATCGGTCGCCAAATTAGCTGTTGCTCTGCTTGAGGGCAACGAAAGGAACACCATGAATCTCTATGTAGGAAATCTGTCTCGACAAGCGACCGAGGACGAACTTCGCGAAGCGTTTGGCGCCTTTGGGCAAGTGACCTCAGCCTCCATCATCAAGGACAAGTTCAGCGGCGAATCGCGGGGCTTTGCCTTTGTGGAAATGCCCAACAGCGCCGAGGCCCAGGCGGCCATCACCGGTATGAACGGCAAAGAGTTTAAAGGCCGCAACCTTACTGTCAACGAAGCCCGCCCGCGCGAAGATCGATTCAAGAGTGGCGGCCCTCGGGGCGGGAGCGGCGGTTTCTCAGGAGGCGGACGGCGCGACAATCGTGGCGGCGACCGCGACAAACGCGGCGGCACGCCTCGCCGTTCCTGGTAAAACCAGACTGTTTCGGAGGCGAAGCGTTCCGGAATAATTTTGCAATTTGTGGCAACCTTATTCCAAATGCTTCGCTTCTGCGTTTAAAATGCGCGCCGTTTTCGCTCTCGCTCTGTTCCTCTCGGCCTGCATCAACACACCGACCTTCACCCCCACTGCCGAGCAACTGAATAGCCCCTCTGCGGCTACACAATCGCCGACGTTCACCGCCACCGCTACATTCACAGCAACAGCCACCCCGACTCCAACCCGGACGCCCGTTCCGACGGCAACAGCGACCCCCGATCCTTACGGCGCTTACACCATCGCCCATCTTGCCGCTCGAAGCTACGGCGGCGGCGAACTGCAAATCGTCGAAACGTTAGCCGTCGGCCAAACATTCACCCGCGCCATCGTCAGCTACCCCAGCGACGGCCTGACCATTTACGGCTTCATGAACGGTCCTCACGGAAGCGGCCCGTTCCCAGTCGTCATTGTTTTGCACGGTTACATTGATCCAGCGGTTTACAGCACACTTGATTACACTACGCATTACGCCGACTCGTTAGCCCAAGGCGGCTATCTTGTCATTCACCCCAACCTGCGCGGCTACGCGCCATCGAATGATGCGGCTCCAGAGGAGAATCTTTTCCGGGTCGGCTTCGCGGTTGATGTTTTGAATTTGATTGCGCTGGTGAAAGCGCAGGGCGGCCAGCCGGGACCGTTGCAAGCGGCCAACTCAAACGCCATCGGTCTGTGGGGCCACAGCATGGGCGGCGGCGTCTCCACCCGCGTGCTGGCGATCAGCCGCGACGTGAGGGCGGCGGTGCTTTACGGCGCGATGAGCGGCGACGAGCAGAAAAACTTCGACCGCATCTACAACGTCTTCTCGGACCGGGCGCGCGGCTTTGCCGAACTGGACACGCCCGCCGAGGCGTTTGCCAACATCTCGCCGGTCTTCTTTTTGGATCGGGTGACGGCGGCGGTCAGCATTCATCACGGCGAGGCCGACGACGTGGTGCCGCTCGAATGGTCGCTCGACCTGTGCGACCGGCTGACGGCGCTGGGCAAGCCGGTTGAGTGCTTCACCTACCCCGGCCAGCTGCATACGTTTGTCGGCGACGGCGACACGCTTTTTATGGAGCGGGTGATTGAGTTTTTTGGCAGGGAGTTGAAATAGCAATGACAAGACAGTCCTGAGATATTCTGCAGAACCTTAGTTTTTGACACTCTAATCCGCCCACAACCCTTCGCTCTAAGTTATCCCCGGTCTTGCTGGGAAGCTTCCCTACAGAACCAAAGGTAATGTGAAGAACAAAGTCACTAGCGGATTAGCGAGACTAACCAGAATCCACGAAGTTGGCATAAACCAAAATCCGGCTACAATAGGCCGTACTTCACGCAAAGCAGTTGAGACAACCGATCCGGAGAATTGCCCGGATCGAATCCGTCAAATTCGTTTGATCCGTTGTTCTTGCCAGCCTAACATCAGAGGTCATATGCCCAAATCGCTTCGACCTTATGCGCTTTTACTCAGCGGCCTGCTCGTCGGCCTCCTCCTGGCCGCGCCCTTCTTGCGGCCCGACGGGCAAACCCGCCGCCGCGCCGAGCCGCCGCCAAACACAACCGTCCAGTGGAACGAGTCTACCGGCACGCCTGACTGGCTCGACGGCCCCCTGCCCTACACCCTCTCCCAGGCCGAGCAGGCCGACCCTGAACTGGCCGCCCGCAACGTCCTCAACTTCTACCACGACCTGTTCGGCGTCCAAAACGCCGCCGCCGAATTTGAACTTGTCCGCATCGAAGCCGACAAGCTCGGCCAGACCCACGTCCGCCTGCAACAGGTGAGAGACGGCATCCCCGTCTGGAGCCGGGTGATGGTGGTGCACCTGGGCGAGACTCAGGTGCTGGGAATCAACGGCGACTTCCAACCTGATCTGACTCTCTCCACCGTTCCAGCCGTCACCCTTGGGGAAGCCGAGTCGCAAGCCCTGGCCGCCGCCTACGGCGACAGCCCGACTCTCTACGCGCCGAGCCGCTTGATGATTTACGTGAGCGACGACGGCAAGTCGTACCTGACGTGGCAAGTCAAAATCAACACCGTCTTGCCCGGCGGTAACACCGCCTATTTTGTGGACGCCATCAACGGCGGCGTCATGCATGAGTCGCCGCTCACTGCCAGTGACAAGTATCGCGAAGTGTATGACGCTCAACTCAAAGAAAACCTGCCAGGCCGATTGCTGTCCAGTGAAGGCACGGTGCCGCGCGACCCTGCCGGAAAAGCCGTGTATCAAAACGCGGGCATTGTCTACGATTACTGGAAGAACACCTTTGGCCGCGACTCGTACGACGACAACGGCGGCCCGATCTACCTCATCGTCCACTCGCCCGAACTTGGCAACTCGTACTGGAACGGGCAAGTGCTGGTCTTCGGCGACAAGGACGACTACATCACCAACAAAGACGACGCCTACGTGCTGGACATCATGGGCCACGAGTTCACCCACGCCATCGTCCAGTACACGGCTGACCTGGTCTACGAAACGCAATCGGGCGCGCTCAACGAATCATTCGCCGACGTGTTCGCGGTGATGATTGACCGCGACGACTGGCACTTGTTTGAAGACAATTCCGCCGCGCCGCCCCTGCCCGTGCCCTGGTTGCGCGACATGCAAGACCCGTCGCTCGGCGACTACAATCCCAAGAAGCCACGATCCGGTTTCGGCCAGCCGACGTTAATGAGCGAGTACGCCAACCTGCCCAACAGCCGCGACGGCGACTGGGGCGGCGTCCACGTCAACAGCGGCATCCCCAACCACGTCCTCTACCTGGCCGCCACTACTTCCAGCCGCGAAGTGACAGAGCAAATCTGGTATCGCGCTTTGAGCACTTACCTCACACCCAAGTCGGACTTCAAGGACTTCGCCACCGCGATTCAAAAGTCGGCGGCAGATTTGTATGGCGCAAACAGCGCCGAAGCCAACGCAGTGAAAGCCGCGCTGGTCGAGTCCGGCATCGTCAAAGGCACTGGCGGCACAACCAACCAACCCACGCCCGTGCCCACCACTTCGTCGTCAACCACCATCCAGCCCACGCCCGCGCCCGTCGTCGCCAGCGGGTGCAGTGAGCTGACCACCAACGGCGCATTTGAAAACGCCCGCTCCGACCCCTGGGTGGAAAAGACCAACCTCAACGCGCCCATCATCGCCGCCGACTTCCCGCACACCGGCAAGAAGGGCGCCTGGCTCGGCGGCACCGATCAGGAATCATTCCAGTACATCTATCAGGACATCGCCATCGCCGCCAACCTCAATCGCCCAGGCCACCAAAGACGGCAAGCTCTCTGCCGACGAAGTGCTGGCCAAAGGCGTCAGCGACCGCAAGGGCGCGTTCAAGCTCGACAAGAAACTGGCGCGCGGCCAGAGCTACAACGTTGTGGTCATCGCCAGCGGCTACAAGACCCTGGCCGTGGACAGCGCCTTTGAAATTGTCGCCAACGATCCTGACCCGTCGGATTTGGACGTGCAGTTGCAGAAACGATAATTGCGTATCGCGTATTGCGTATTGCGTAACTCCCGCCAGGATACGAAATACGGAATACGAAATACGGAATAGAGCTTCCATGACCTCTCAAACCTGCTGTGTCTGCCACGAACGACCCGCCACCCAGACGCTCGGCGGGCGGCCTTATTGCGACGAACACTACGAGCACGCCACCCGCGACAATCGCGGCTTCGTGCGCTCCGGCCTGATCAACCTCGGCCTGATCGTCGTCTTCACCCTCGTCGTCTCCGGCTTCACCGCTGTCGCGCCCGTCAACCTGAGCGGGGGCGGTTTGCTCGTCGTCGGCCTGGTGCTGGCCCTCATCCCGGCCTTGCTCTGGCTGGGCTTCTTCTACCAACAAGATCGGCTCGAGCCTGAGCCGCGCCACTTTGTGTTAGGCGTGTTCTTCCTGGCAATGTTGATCACGGACGTGTTCGGGCGACGGTTCCTCGACGGCTTCTTTCAAACGCGCGAGTGGCTGGCCCTCGACAGCACCAGCGCCCTCGTCGGCTACATCCTCGTCGTCGGCTTCACCCTGGAGGCCATCAAGTACGCCGTCGTCCGCTTCACCGTCTACCCCACGCTTGAGTTCGACGAACGCATGGACGGCATCGTCTACGGCACCGCCGCCGGGCTGGGCGTGGCGACCATGATCAATTTGAATTTCATTTTAGACTCGGGAGGCGCGGCCCTGTCGTCGGGCATCATTTACATCGTCGTCACTGCGCTGGCGCACGGCGCGTTCGGCGGCGTGGTCGGCTACTTTCTGGGCGAAGCCAAGTTCGTCAGCGAGCCAGCCTGGTGGATGCCGCTCGGCGTGGCTCTCGCCGCCGTGCTCGACGGCCTGTTCTCGTACTTCCTGGCCGAAGTGAATCAGGCCGGCATCACCGTCTCGCCCTGGCGCGGCCTGCTGTTTGCCCTCGTCGTCGCCGTCGTCACCTTTGGCGCTTTGCTCTACCTCATCCGCCGCGCCATCGCCCAGACTCTAAAATCCAGCGCCGCCCCGCAAGGAGACTAACTGAACATGAGCGCCGCTTCGCCTTCCCGCCAACTTTCTGAGGACACTCGCGCCGACCTGCTGGTGGCCCTGGTGGTCGCCGTCGCCTTGACGATTGGCTGGTTCTACAAAGAGACCGCCCTTTCTCAGGTCACGCCGACTCTCGATCCCAACTCGCAATTCAAAGTCAGCCTGCCCTCGCACTGGCTCACCCACGAACTTGAGTCGGTAGATATCTTCCTCTCCGCCGAAAACCCGCGCGCCGATTCGGTCTACAAGACGGCGGTCGTCGGCCAGTCCTTCCTGCTCGACCCCGCAAGCCCGACCGCACTCGACACGGTGGTAGACCGCCTGGTGCGGAAGCACGGCGACGAACTACTGGGCTATCACCTGCTCGACATCCGCACCGACACGGTTGACGGGGCCGAGACGCGCATCGTCGAATACGCCTACGTCGTCCAGCCGATTGACCAGCCCTTCCGGGCTTCCCTGCCCGTCGTCGTCCACGCCTTCGATTACGTGATCTACACCCCGACCGAATACTGGCTCCTCACCTTCACTGCCGACGAGCAGTTGAT
>JACPWC010000080.1 GCA_016197225.1 Chloroflexota bacterium | reverse complement strand
TCTAGACTTCTTTTTTTTGATTAAAAATGAATTTTAATACGTTTATGTACTTGCACAATTATAGAATAATTTAACATTTTTATTTAAAAAAATTTGAAGTTCCAACACTTGCAAAACGTTCCCGGCCCGCACGCCCTTCTCGGACATCATGGCCTTGTCCATGGCCGCCTTGTTGTCGAAGTAGAACTCGTGAATCTTGTAGAACTCGCTGGGGCCTTCGGGGCTGGTGAGGCTGGAGCTGACTTCCACACGCAGGACGCCGGGCATGGCTTCGGCGAAGTGGACGAAGTCTGGCCAGATTTCTTCGAACTTGCCCAGGTCGGCGGGGTGGCGGAAGAGGATGGTGAGTTTGTACATGAATAGGCGCGAAATACAAAACGTAAAACGTCAAAGGTAAAGGGTGTTTGCTTTCAGCATTTTGCTAACGCTTGATCAAGATCGTCCAAAATATCCGCCGCGTCTTCGATGCCAACCGAGAAGCGGATGAGGCCGTCGGCGACGTTGAGGCGGGCGCGGGTTTCGGGCGGGAAGGCGGCGTAGTTCATAGTGGCCGAGAGTTGAATGAGCGAGCCAACCGTTCCCAAACTGGTGGCGATGGCGGGGATACGCAAAGCGTTCAACATGACCCGGGCCGCCGGAGCGCCGCCCTTCAGCTCAAAGCTCATCATACCGCCAAAGCCGCCGATCATTTGCTTGCGGGCAGTGGCTTGGTCGGGGTGAGAGTCCAGCCCCGGATAATTCACGGCGGCGACTTTGGGGTGGCCATCCAAATAATGAGCGATCGTCATCGCATTGAGGCAATGTCGTTCCATCCGCAGGGCGAACGTTTTCAGGCCCAGAATGCCCAGCCAGCAATCCATGGGGCTGGGGACGCCGCCAAAGTTCTTGAGCATGTCGGCGACGTCCTTCGTCATGAAGTCGAGATGCGGGCTGACCAGGGCGCCGCCCAAGTGCGTGCCGTGACCGGAAAGATATTTGGTGGTCGAGTGGGCGACGAGGTCAGCGCCGAGGTCGAGCGGGCGCTGGCAGTAAGGTGTGGCAAAGGTGTTGTCGGCCATCAGCCACGCGTCGTGATGGTGAGCCAGGTCGGCGAGGGCGGCGATGTCTTGCACTCGCATGACCGGGTTGGACGGCGTTTCGATGTAGAGTAGCGAGGTTCTGGGATGGGCTTTGAGCGCCCGCTCCCAGCTTTCGGGCGACGCCTCTTCGACCCAGACAACTTCGACATTGAAGCGGGGCAGAACTTCGGTGAAAAGGCTGAAGGCGATGTTGTAGAGCGAGCTTTGGGCCAGCAGAGTTTCGCCGGCGCGCAGGCGGCCCAGCACGCCGCTGGAAATGGCGGCCATGCCGGAGGCAAACGGTGTGGCCCTGACGACAGTTTCGAGCGGGCGTTCCGGTTTGCCTCTCAACAGGTCAATGCCTTCAAGCAGGGCATACTTCTCGGCCAGTTGTTGGACAGTGGGGTTGGTCGTGCGCGAGTATGAGTAGCCCGGCTCTTTCCCGCCCATGATGGCTTCGCCGGTTTCGACATCGGGAAAGGTGAAGGTGGACGAGAGGTAGATGGGGCCGACGTGAGCGCGATGAGCGTTGGCTTCTTCACCAGCATGAATGGCGTGAGTGCCGAGGCTGTAGTTAGGAGGTAGGGAAGACATGGAAGTTGGAGATTAGAGATTAGAGAATTGGGCGCTTCGCTTGAGATTTGGGATTTTCTTTTAGGCGGTGTAATTTTTGAGCCACCACCAGGCGGCGGAGCCGACGACAATGCCGAAGATGGTGCCGGCCAGCACCTGACGCGGGGTGTGGCCGAGCAGTTCTTTGAGTTCCTCTTCTTTGAGAGGGTGGCCGGTGGCCAGGTCTTCGATCATGCGGTTGATGACTCGGGCGTGTTCTCCGGCGGCGCGGCGCACGCCGGTGGCGTCGTAAATGACGATCATGGAAAAGACGGCGGCAATGGCGAAGACCGCCGAGTCGAAACCGTATTCAAGGCCCATCGTCCAGGCCAGCCCGGCGACCAGGGCGGCGTGCGAACTGGGCATGCCGCCGGCGCTGAGAAGCAGATGCCAATTGAACTCGCGAGTGAACAGATAGTCGAGCGGGACTTTGATAATTTGGGCGAGACTCCAGGCGGCCACAGCGGCGAGTAGCGGATCATTTTGGAACAGGGCGGCGAGTTGGGGCACGGTCAGCTTTCCTCAGCGCCGAAGGGTTCGATGTCTTCCAGATCGCCGCCGGGCGACAATTGTTTTACTTTGAGTTCGGCGGCGTCGAGCAAGCTACTGCACTGGGCGGCCAGCGCCTGCCCGCGCTCGAACCAGGCCAGCGCCTCGTCGAGCGACAGTTGGCCCGACTCCAGTTTGGCGACGATGGCTTCCAGTTCGGCGAACGCTTTTTCAAAGCTTAGTTCATTTGGCGGAGCAGAGGTTTTTTTGGGCATAGTGAATTCACCACGAAGGCACGAAGGTGCGAAGTTGCACGAAGAGTTTTTATAGGATGATGCGTTTGATGCCGTGTTTGATCAGCGGCACGTTGAAGTTAATGAGGAAGCCGAGTCGCTTGCCGCTCAATTTTAATTGGCTCAAGAGTTGGGCCTCATAAACGGGGAGCATTGTTTCAACAGCTTTGAGTTCGCAGATCACCAAGTCTTCGACCAGCACATCAAGGCGAAGGGCATCGTTGAAGGTAATGCCGTCGTAAACGATCGGCAATGCTACCTGCCGGACGTAAGTCCAGTTTCGTTTCTTTAGTTCATGGCAAAAGCAGACTTCGTAAACATGCTCAAGCAAGCCCGGCCCAAGCGCTTTATGCACTTCAAAGGCACTGTTTACGATGGCGGTCGCGATTTCCTCTTCGCGAACTGAAAGGGGCGGATGATTTGATCTCATCATTTCTTCTTTCCTTCGTGAATCTTCCGGTCTTCGTGCCTTTGTGGTGAATCAACGCTGGCCGTGAATTTTCCTTGACTCACGCGCACGTCGAGCGGGTCGCCGGGTTGGACTTCGGCGGCGGAGCGGATGACGTGGGCGGTGTTGGCGCGGGTGACGACGGCGTAGCCGCGCTGGAGGATGGCCAGCGGGCTGAGGGCGGCCAAACGCTGGGTCAGGCCGCCGGCGCGGTGGCGGCTGATTTCCAGCGCATGGCGAGTGGCCGAGAGTGAGCGCAGAGTCAGATCATCCAATCGCTGGCGCGAGTTGGCAAGTTGGGCGCGCGGCGAGAGTCCGCGCAGGGCGGCTGTTCGTTCGGCCAGCGCCCAGCGGCGCGCGCGCGCGAGGCTTTGCAACGCGCCAGCCAGCCGTTCGGTCTGGCCGCGAAGGTCGGCCAGCAGGTCGAGGCGGTTGGGTGTTGCCAACTCGGCAGCGGCAGAAGGCGTGGGCGCGCGCAGGTCGGCGGCGAAGTCGGCCAGGGTGAAGTCGGTTTCGTGGCCCACGCCGGAGATGACGGGCGCTTTAGAGGCGGCGATGGCCCGAACGACGTCTTCGTCGTTGAAGGCCCACAGGTCTTCGATGGAGCCGCCGCCGCGAGCGACGATGATCACTTCAGGCTTGATTGAGTTAGCGGCAGAGAGGGCGTCCACAATTTGCGGCGGGGCATCGTCGCCCTGAACCGGGGTCGGACACAGAATGACTTCGAGGGCGGGCCAGCGGCGGCGGATGACGTTGAGCATGTCGCGCAGGGCGGCGCCGGTGGGCGAGGTGACGATGGCTAAGCGATGTGGCTGGCTTGGGATGGAACGTTTGCGGTTTGGGTCGAAGAGGCCTTCGGCTTCAAGTTTGGCTTTGAGGGCGGTGAACTGGCGGAAGAGGTCGCCCTGGCCCTCGGCTTGAATCCAGTCGGCGTAGAGTTGATACTGGCCGGCGGCTTCGTACACGCCAACCGCGCCATGCACTTGGGCACGGTCGCCGTCGCGCGGGCGGTAGAGCAGGCGGGCGGCCTGCGCCTTCCACATCACGCAACGAACGGCGGCGGCTGAGTCTTTGAGGGTGAAGTAGAGGTGGCCGGAGGCAGGCCGCGAGAGGTTGGAAATTTCGCCGACGACGACCAGGTCTTTCAGCCGGTAGTCGGTTTCCAGAGCTGCGCGAATGTAGTGGTTGAGGGCGCTCACCGTCCAGGCTTCGTCCATCGTTGGCTGATCGTAGCTTACGCGGAAGGGTGTGTCAAATTGGGTTTGAGTCGGCGGGTTATAATCGAAAGATGAAATGCCGCCAATTCACAATTAACAATTCACAGTTCACAATTGCGTTGAGCATTGCGAATTGTGCATTGTGCATTTTCATTCTCGCCGCCTGTTCGTTTCAACCCGGCCCTGCGCCGGCCACTTCGCCGCCCACGGCAGTGACGGCTGAACCGACAGCCACGACGGCGGCAAGCCCCGAACCCAACAAATCGCCTCTGCCGCAAACGCCGGTCGCCCCGGCCACCCAAACCTTGCGCCTGTGGTTTCCGCCGCAACTTGCGCCGACGAATGACGACGCGGCAGGCCGACAATTGCTCACGCAACTGCAAGCGTTTGAAGACTCTCACCCTGGCTGGCAAATTGAAGTGCGAGCGAAAAAACTGACAGGGCAGGGCGGCCTGCTCGACTCGTTGCAAACGACTCTGCAATCGGCGCCGGGCATTAGCCCGGATGTGATTGTGGCCGATGGGCCGACGCTGACGAACGCCGCGCCCTTTTTGCAGACACTCACCGAGCACTTTGGCGAAGCGGAGCTAGCGGACTTTTATCCGTTTGCGTTGCAGGCGGCCCGCATTGACAATCAACTGCTGGGGTTGCCCTTTGCCGCCGACGCGTTGGGGCTGGCCTACTCCACCAATGTCTACGTCACGCCGCCGCTGGCCTGGGTGGACCTCAACACTGGCGCTGGCCCGATCTGGCTTCCACTCAACGATCCAACGGCGCTGGTGACGTTGCAACAATATGTGGCCCTCGGCGGCTCGCTCACCGACGAGACTGGCAAGCCGGCCATCAACTCAACCGTACTGGCTCAGGTGCTGACCTACTATCAGTTTTTGCAAGTCAACGATTTGCTTTCAATTGGATCGCTGGAGTCGGTCAACACCGCCGACACCTGGCTGGCCTATCGCGAGAGCCGGGCGACCTCGGCGGCGGCTTACGCCAGCACCTATTTTGCGGAGAGAGATCGCGTGGCGGCCACCGGCTACACGCTCCTGCCCACACGCGAAGGCAACAGCCTCACCTTTGCCAGCCAGTGGAACTACGCTTTGGTGGCCGCCGACCCGACGCGGCAAAGCATGGCGCTTGAATTGATGCGCTGGCTCACTGCGCCCGACAACCTGAGTGCGTGGACTCTGGAGGCTCAACTCTTGCCGACTCGGGGAGCGGCGCTGACTCAGTGGCCCGACCCCGCCTTGCGCGCCATCGCCGGGGAAGCCGTCACTGCCGCCCAGCCTTTGCCCTCCTCAACCTTGCTCGGCGTGCTTGGCCCGCCCATCACCCTGGCCGTGCAATCCGTCCTCAGCGGCCAGGCCACGCCCGAAGTTGCGGCAGAGGCGGCGGCTCAAACGATTGCCGGGAGATAGTTTGTCACGGATGAAGTAGAAAACGTAACGCGCCCGGCAGGCGGCCCGCCCAGGCCGCCTCTTCGTGGCCCGCGCCCTCGTCAACGATGTACAGCAAATTCTGATCGACTCGATAGCCCTTCTGGCTGAGATGCTTGTACATTTGCCGGGCGCTGTTCTCGCGAGTCCCGTTGTCGAGATAGACCTTGCCCGGATTCATCGCCGCCCCGGCCACGTAATCGTAGATCGCGCCCTTTGCAAACCAGAACGAAGGACTCATCGCCCCGACAAAGCTGAACACTTCCGGGTAACGAAGGAAAGCATACAGACTGATCAACCCGCCCATTGAGGAACCCATGATGCCCGTGTGCGCCTGGCCGGGCAGGGTGCGGAAATCACGATCAATAGCCGGCTTCACCGTGTTGATGATGAAGTCCAGGTAAAGCTCGCCGCGCCCGTTGTGAAAATTCGCGAACGGGTTGTATTCCTTGAGGCGCTGGTCGCCAATGTTGTTGAGGCCGACCACAATCGCCTCCAGCCCCTCGCGGCTCAATTTCTCCAGCGTCTCGTCCACTTGCCAGTCCTGCCCGGCAAAGGCGGTGTCGCGGTCGAACAGGTTCTGCCCGTCGTGCATGTACAACACCTGATAGCGCCGGGTGTCCTGAGTGTACGACGACGGCAAATGCACCAGCACGTCGCGCCCATTGCCAAGCTGTGGACTCCAAAACCCTCTGCAAATCTTCACTGTTCCGACGACGGTGTGTTTTCCGCCTTTTGGATAATCTTCCCAAACGATTGTCTCTAAAGTCATAGCCTCTATTGTGGTTTCACTTTCCGTTTTGCTCAATAGCCTCTTTCGGCAGGTCGGCGGTGTATTGAACCACTTTATCGTCCGACTCAAGCGCCGCAATCGTCAACAGTTGCTCAGGGCCAAACAGATCGAGCAACGCCCGGCGCGCCTCGTGCTGGCCGGCTGTCCCACGCAAGCCGAGCCGGAGCGAGCCATCGGCAAATTGATGCAGGTTGAATTGGCTGATCGGCAGAGCACGGAGGGCGATGGAAACATCAACGTTGTTCACCGGCTGGCCGTCTCTGGCGCGAAAGACAACCGGCGAGCGCCCTTCAAGACCAACCAGTAGGGGCAGACCTGCGTGTCTGCCCAAGTGTCTGCCCAAACCGCCCCGAAACTCAAGCGTGGCAAAATCGCCGGTGCGATAGCGAAGCAACGGCAAAAACGGGTTGAAGCCACCGCTAAGAGTCACTTCGCCGCGCTCGCCCGGCGCACAGGCCGATCCATCTTCGTTTAGAATTTCAACGTACAGTCGAGGTTGCAAAAGAGTGTAGCCGCTCAGACTTCCGAAATTTTCTAAATTTCGGAAGTCTGAACCAACAGCAATCGGCCCGGCCTCGTTCATCGAATACAGGTCAATCACCGGGCAACCAAAACGCGCCTCAAGCGATTCGCGCCAGGCCGGGGTGAGCGTCATGGCCGTGGAGACGAGGGCTTTCGGCTGCGCCGCCAGCGGAAGTTTGGCAAGCTCGGCAAACGAAATGGGATCGCCGGTGTAGATTTCGGGTTGAAGATCGTTCAAGAACCTGGCCCGGTCGCCCGGATCGCGCCACTCATCCGGGCTGAGGTTGACTTTGACGAAGCCGCCCTGATCGAGCAGGGCCGAGACGGTGGCGTAAGTGTAAGTGCGCTTTTGAAAGCAAACGAGGGCAACGGCGACTCGCTCCGGGCCGCCCTCAAGTGTGATGTTGTGCGTTGCCAGCGCGGCTTGCAGGAGCGGGACATAAAGCCCAAGTGTGTCGGGATGGGTGAGGATGTCGAGCGGGTGCCCGGTTGTGCCGGACGTGTTGTAAACGATCAGGCCGTCAAGGGATTGCGAGTCGGGGAGGAAAGCCCAGGGTTCGCGATTGAGGTCGCTTCGGTCAGTCGTCGGCAGGTCAAAAAACCCTTCGACTGCGCTCAGGGCGCCTGGCGGCCCGAGACGGCGATAAATAGGAACCTCACGAAAGCAACGCTCGACAAACCCGGCCAACCAGTCTGGAACTTCACCGTGCCTCCAGGTTGGAGGCGTGATCTTTAGCTCCTCGGCAAAAGCGCGAGCGCGGCGCAAACCTTCTGCCGTTAGGCGGTTGTAGCCGCGATGGGTGAAGCGCGGCGCGTGAAGGTGTTCCTCAAGCCGCCGCAGAAGGCGATGGCCTCTTTCAGTGATGAGTGGAAAGCGATCGGTGGGAAGCATGTTGAAGGTTGGAGAATTGGAGATTAGAGATTGGTTATTCGCGCATCGTTTTCATTTCCGCTTCGCGGGCGGCCTCTTCGGCCATCTTGCGCCGGATCTCGCGGGCGCGTTCTTCAGCGGCGCGGGCGGCGGTCATCACCCGCTGGCGCTCGGCAGTGTCGAGGGTGCTGAGGCGATCCTGGGCCTGGGCGAGAGTTTCTCCGGCAGGGCGCAGGCCGAGGGCGCTTAAACAGAGGCGGCTCAACTCTTCACGACGGTCGGGGTCGTTGACAAAGTTGGGCGCGGGAGTCAGTTTGGCCGATTCGGTGAGGCCGTCAACCAGAAAGTTGAGCGCCCGTTTGGAAAATTGCTGTCTGTTGGTGAACCACGAGTCGCGCAGGAGCCAGCAGGTGACGAGAACCAGGCGCAGGCGGTTGCGGTCGAGCCTGGCGTTCGACGATTGAAAAGCGGCAACCTGTTGTTGCGTGAGCGGCTCGCCGCCGAGATCGCGAATCAAGTCGGCGACGACGGCGGCCACGTGAACCGCGCCCGCGCGCCCGAGGCGCGGCTCGGCCAGGAAGTCGGCGGGGCACTCGGCCAGGCGGCGGGTGAGGGTTTCGAGGAGGGGGCCTTCAGTGTTCACGAGTCTCATCAACGGATTGAACGTATTCAACGGATTTGTTCTTGGATGATTTGTTCAAGTCAGGGAGCCAAGCCCGCCGACAAACTTTCCAAACACGTGGGTGCTCGGACAGTCGAAGCACGGCGCTGACATTTTATCGCGTTTGCGCGTTGCGAGCCGCGAGGGCAATTGAGCCAGGTCGCGCGGCCCGCGAATCTCACTTAGATGAATGCCGTAATCCTGTAGCGTGAAACTGCACGGTGCGATGAAGCCGCGTTCGTCAATGAAAAGAAAGCGCTGGCCGGGAGAACAATCAGAGATCGGAGATTGGAGATTGAGCGACCAGTTTTGTAGCCGCTCCAGATAATGTTCGCTTCCGAGAATCGTCAATCCTGGTTGTGCCATTCGGGCGCGGATGCCGGGCAGGGCTTCGCAAAACTGCTCGACTTGCTCCGGCAACAAGCGGTGGTCGGGAAAGAACTCTGGCCGGTCGCGCCCGCCCAGGGCGTTGAAGGTGATTTCCTGCACGCCCCATTCGGCCACAGCCCGGCACAGAGTTTCAAAGTTGCGGATGTTGTCGCGCATCAAAATGGTATTGACGCGAAGAAGCGGGCCATGTCCCGTATTCCGTTTTAGCTCGCTCAAGCTTTGGATGTTGAGCCGCAACTGCTCAAACAGCCCCGGCGCGTCCCGGCCCCGGTCGTGGAAATCGCCGAGGCCGTCCACGCTGATCGTGAGTTGATCAAAATCTTCGACGAGCCGCCGTCGAACAGACTCGGAATTGAGGGCCGTGCCGTTGGTAGTGACTCCGAGTCGTAAATTGAAGCCGTTCTTAAAGGTGTGCGAAACCTTGAACAGCGGCGGCCAGCGCAACGGCTCGCCGCCAAGCCAACTGACGAGAACATCGCGCTGATAAGTTGTTGCGTACTCTTTGAGCAAAGCGCCGAAGGCCAGAACTTGAGCCGGGCCGGCCGAGAGGCGGGGGCGGCGGAGGTGGCGGCTGTAGGCGCAGAAGGCACAGCCGAGGTCACAGTGTTCGGTAATTCGCCAGACGACGACCAATTCCGGGTCAGGCATGATCTCTATGATACAATACCGCCTCCAGTTGTTGTGTTTTGTGTGCCCCTTGCCGCCAGACCCGCTTGTGGACTGACGGCAGTTTTATTTGTTCAGCCTCGAGTTGAACCAAAGGTTTATCGAAAAATGAATTTTGAAGCATTTCAATTAGACCCGCGCCTCATGGCGGGTGTTCGGGCGCTCGGCTACACCGAGCCGACCCCGATCCAGGAGCAGGCGATCCCGCCCATTCTCGAAGGCAACGACGTGATGGGCCTGGCCCAAACCGGCACTGGCAAGACTGCCGCCTTCGTTTTGCCCATTTTGCAACGCCTGCTCACCGGCCCGCGTGGCCGGGTGCGCGCCCTCATCATCTCTCCCACCCGCGAGTTGGCCGAACAGACTCACGTTGCCATCACCCAACTTGGCCAGCAGACCCGCATCCGCAGTATCACCGTTTACGGCGGCGTGAGCATGAACGCTCAAAGCGATAAACTACGCGGCGGCGTCGAGATAGTCGTCGCTTGCCCCGGTCGTTTGCTTGATCATCTCAAGCAAGGCCAGATCAACCTGGCCCAGGTGGAAGTGCTGGTGCTCGACGAAGCCGACCGGATGTTTGACATGGGCTTCCTGCCCGAAGTGCGCAAGATCATCAAACACGTTCCGGCCAAACGGCAAACGCTCTTCTTCTCGGCCACCATGCCCGACGACGTGCGCCAACTGGCCCGCGACGTGCTTGGCAACCCGACCCGGGTGCAAATCGGCGAGGCCGCCCCGGCCACCACGGTTTCCCACGCCTTGTACCCGATTGCCCCGCACCTCAAGACCGCCCTCCTGCTCGAACTCCTGCGCCACACCGATACCGACTCAGTGCTGGTGTTCACCCGCACCAAACACCGGGCCAAGCGGCTGGGCGAGCAACTCAAGAAGGGCGGTTACAACGCCACCTCTTTGCAGGGCAACCTGTCACAGAACAAACGTCAGGCTTCGCTCGACGGCTTCCGCTCCGGCAAGTTTCAAATCATGGTCGCCACCGACATTGCCGCCCGAGGCATAGACGTGTCGAGCATCTCGCACGTCATCAACTACGACATGCCCGACACCGCCGACGCTTACACCCATCGCATCGGCCGCACGGGCCGGGCCGCCAAAACCGGCGACGCCTTCACCCTGGTCACTCAGGAAGATGCTGACATGGTGAAAACGATTGAACGGATTCTGGGGACAAAATTGGATCGCCGCACCCTGCCAGAGTTCGATTATAAACAACCCAAGTCTGCCGGTGAAACCGACTCTCGACCCCCATTTCCATCGCGTCCGTTTGCCCAGCGCCAGGAATACCCTCGCCGGCCCAACACTTCAAGCCCCAAGCCGGTCTCGCGGCCTGCGCCGGGAAACAACCGTAACGCGCCCGCGCCTTACGTCTCCCGCCTTGCCGCCGACCTCCCCTCGCAACAAGCCGGATACCGGTCTCGCCCGCCGGCCAATAAACGACGACGCTATTCAAAACGCTAAAGTAAAACTGTAGGGCGAGTTGTCAACTCGCCCTACATTATTTAAGCCGGATCATGAAAGATCGGCGGAAGCATTTTGTAAAGCCCTTCAGTGTAATAGGCTTGTACTGATGGCGGAATAAGCTCCCAGCACGCTCCTGGATTACCGCGAACGGCAGTGCCTGAAACAGGGAACTTCTCACGGCGCAAATCCACGCACTCGTGCCGCGCCCCCAGAATCTCGGCCAGCTTGTCGCCCGCAACCTCAGACGTGAACACCACATTCGGCCCGACAGGAACGAAGCGGCGAATGGTATTCAGCCAGATAGTCCAAAAGTCGGGATGTTCGTGCGGATATGATGGAATTTCGTCGTCGCAGTGCTGAACGTTCACCTCCGGGTACAACTCGCGCACCCACTGATAGCGAAGCGAGCCAGGAATCGGCTCATGAAGTCGCGAGCAAACCAGCACCGTCAGGTGGTCAACGCGCTCGCGAGCGTATTCAATTAAGTACATGTGCCCGCGATGGATGGGCATGAACTTGCCCCAGATGAAGCCGGTGGTCATGAGTCGGATGGTCAGGTAGTCGGATGGTCGCTGGTGTATTGAATCACTTTGTCGCCAAGCGACACCACTTCTTCAACGGTCAATCTTTGATTGGAGCTGAAGAGGGCGAGCAGGGCGGCGTGGATTTGAGAGATGTCCGCACCTGAGCGCCGTATTTTCAAGTGAAGCGAATCGTCGGCGGCCTGGTGCAGAGTGAACTGCGGCAGGGCCAGATGCTTGAGCGCGCCGGTCACGTCAAGGTTGTTGACGAGTTGGCCGTTTGCGCCGCGATAAAGCACCGGCGGCCTGCCCTCCAAGCGAACCAACACCGGCTGACCGTCTCGCCACTCCAAACTGGCGTAGTCGTTGGTGCGATAACGCAACAATGGCAGAAAGAAGTTGAGGCCGCCAGTCAGGGTGACTTCGCCGCGCGCACCGGGCGGACAGGGGCTGCCATCAGAATCCAGAATCTCGACGTAGAGGCGGTGTTGCAGGAGAACGTGAACATCGTCGCGCAGCACCGCAACCGGCCCGGCTTCGTTCATCGAGTATACATCCAGCACCGGACAGCCGAAGTGCGACTCGAGTTGTTGGCGCAGGCCCGGTAGGAGCATCATTGCCGTTGAGATCATGGCTTTGGGCCGGCTCTTGAGGGGGAGCTTCATCAGTTCCATGAAAGCGATGGGGTCGCCGGTGTAAAGCTCCGGGTTGCAGTCGTCGAGGAAACGGGCACGGTCGTCGGGGTCGCGCCAATCGTCGGGGTGAAGGTTGAGTTTGAGGTGTCCGGCTTCACCCTGGTGCGGCGTTACCGAAGGATATGTGTAAGCCTGGCGCTGATAGCCGACGAGGACGCAACACACTTGCCCGCGCCCGCTCGTCAACTCAATGCCCTTTGTCGCCAGCGCCGCCTTGAGCAGAGGCGTGTAACACGCGCCCACAACCGGGTGTGACGGAATAGTGAGCGGGTGGCCTGTTGTGCCGGATGTGGCGTAGATGATCAGATCATCCAACGGAGCCGTGTCCGGCACAAACGACCCAATCTCACGGCTGAGGTCGGCGCGGCTGGTGGCGGGAATGTCGTGGAAGTTAGCAGGTTGCCCGTCGTAACGCCGGTAGAACGGCACATCGCGAAAGCACATCTCGACGAAGCCGGGGAGCCAGGCCGGGAAGCCGCCCGGCGGCCAGCCCTTTGGGGCAGAGTTCAACTCGGCTTCGTATTCATGCACGCGGCGTAAATACTCGACGGTCAACCGGTTGCCGCAAACCGCCGTATAACGCGGCGCATGTGGGTGTTCGCGCAGCCGCTTCAGCAGGCGGCGGCCATCATTGGTGATGAGCGGAAAACGTTCGGCGTCCGTGAAAGGCAAGTCGGCCATCAATTACCGGTACACAGATGAACACAGATAAACACAGATGTGTTTATCTGTGTCCTATTCTCTGGACCACTTATCCGCCGCTTCTTCCGCCGCCTTCCCGGCCATGGCTTCGCGGATTTCCTGGGCGCGCGCTTCGGCGGCGCGGGCGGCGGCGATGACCCGCTGGCGCTCGGCGGTGTTGAGGGTGGTGAGACGGTCGAGGGCTTGGGCGGCGGTCTCTCCGGCCGGGCGCAGGTTCAGGGCGCTCAAACAGAGGCGGCTAAACTCTTCGCGTCGGTCGGGATCGGAAACGAGTTGCGGCGCTCGGATCAGCCCGGCCAGTTCGTCGAGTCCGGTGAAGAGCAGTTGCCGGGCGGTTTCGGCGAATTGCCCTCGTTCGCGAAACCAGGCGTCGTGTAAGAGCCAGCAGGCGATCAATACAACTGAGTAATGATTGCGATGCTTCTTCGCATCCGTTCGCTGAAAGAGAACAGCTTCGTCTTTGCTCAACGGCGGGCCGCCCAGACTTGTCAACAGGTCGGAGACCACTGCCGCCACGTGCACCTGGCCGCTCTTGCCCAGGCGCGGCTCGGCCAAAAATTCGGCGGGGCACTCGGCGAGCCTGCGGGTGAGGGTTTCGAGCAAGGGGCCTTCGGTGTTCAATGGCAAATGACAAATGACGAATGACGAAGGTGGCTTTCGCCTTTCGTCTATCGTCCGTCGTCTCCATATTTGGCTTTGCTAAACGCCTTCGCAAACGCTACTAACTCTTCCCACGTTCGCACCACGCTAATCTGCCAGCCTTCGTCGTGGGCGCGAGAGAGGTCGGCGTTCTTCTGCCAGTCTTGCCACAGGTTCAATACCATCGAGCCGCCGCCGCGCGCCTTCGTCAGCGCCATTTGCGAAACCTCCCAGCCGCTGTTGCCTTTCTCGTCTTTGCCGAACATCGTCGTGATGCCGTCGTCGGAGATGTGCAGGATGTGAACGGGCCGGTCACCCGGCTTTCGGTTTTGATACGTCTCACGCAAAACGTGAATCGGGAAGGCCGTTGCCCCGCCGAGGTAGCCGGTGAGGATTCCCAAAATCTTGCGCTCGTCGGCGATGAAGCCGCCGGTGGTGTCGAACTGCCCCGCGCCGCTCCACAGCGTGGCCTGCACCCGCGCCCCGACACGCAGAGCCGAAAGGGCGATGATGGCCCCGGCCAGCGTGAGATACGACACATTCACTTGCGGGTTGGGCATCGAGCCGGAGCAGTCCACGTACAAATCCAAGTCCAGCGGCTCTTTTTCTGGCAGTGAGCCTTCGGTCGTGCCCCACACTCTCTGCACCGTCGTCATGCCGGGCACAACGCGCGGGCTGACGATCACGCTCTGCAACCAGTCGGCGGCTTCCAATGGCGAGCCGATGTCCCACGCCTCGAGGCCCTCAGGCAGGGGTTCAGTTGATTCAGGTTTTATCCGCGTCGGAAAGCGAATCAGATTCGGCGTGGCCCGCTCTTTATAATAGCGAATCGCGATCTCGTGATCGCTGAGATTGAGGCCCAATGCTTTCAGGATTTGACCGTACTCGAACGGTTCACGATACTGACCACGGCTGCCGCCGGGGGCGTCGCCGCCTGGCCGTGTCCCGTTTTTCTTTTCGCCCCTGATGTCATCTCCTTCGAGTCCCGTCAACTCGTCATCCAGCGCCGGATGAATCGCGCCCTCCAGCTCGTCGTCTTCGATTTCGGTCAGGCCGCCGGGCGCGCCGCCCTGGCCCGACCCTTCCATGTCGCGCCAGCCGCGCAAAATTTGTTGAATCTCCTGGCCTTCGTTTTCGAGCAGGTAGGGCAGGCACAGGGCGGCAAACCGCCCGGCGCCGCCCATCCAGTCTCTGGCGTATGACCGGATCAGCCGCGAGCCGAGGTAGGCATCGCCTTCAAGCTGATCGTCAATTGTGCCTTTCGCCAACTTGCCCTTCGGCAAGCTCCACAGAATTTCGTAAACCCGCATGTAAAACGTCCAAAGCTTGTCGGTTGAGTTGTTGCCAAGCGTTTCGTACACTTGCGCCAGCCGCAAATTCGATCCACGTTGCAGTCGGTCGTTGATCAGCAGGTCGGTGTACAAGTTGCTGATGAAGGCGGCCAGATGCTCTTTGGTGGGCAGAGCGCGCCGCATCCGGGCAATCATCCGTCCGTGATCGGAAAGATCAGCCGGGGCGTAAACGTGATGGCCGACTTCGTGGGCCAGAATTTCGAGCGCGAACGGCTC
The DNA here is from genome assembly GCA_016197225.1 of Chloroflexota bacterium. NCBI lineage: Bacteria > Bacillati > Chloroflexota > Chloroflexota bacterium. The sequence continues at coordinate 69,490 of JACPWC010000080.1, read as the reverse complement.
AAGCTTTTTTTCGGCGATCAGATGCAGGCCAATGACCACCGCCTGATCGTCGAAGCGGATCATGGCGAAACTGCCGGTCAGCCCTTCGCGCTTGGCGTCGTCTGGCGTGAAGCACCAGCGCGGTTCGCTGAGGCGGGTGAACCGGCTCCACAGAGTGAGCGCTTCGGGCCATTTGGCGGCCCAGGCGCTTTGGAGGTCGTTCAGGTCAGGCATCAATTACAGAACGCGGATGACGCGGAGAGGCGCGGATTTACATGGGAACCTGAGCCTCAACTTGATACCCTCGCTTTCGAAGCTCGTGAATCAAAGCATTTCGGTAAACCTTTTCCAGAAAGCCGTAGCCAAGTGTGTTGTAGACGTAGTAGAAGGCATTGATGATGGCCTCCGTGAGTTCTTCATATTTGAGACTCATAAACGACTCCTTTCAAAGCAATCCGCGAAAATCCGCGTGCGAAACGCCCGCGTCATCCGCGTTCTAATCCACAGCGCCCCAAATGTCGCCGACGGTGAAGCCGTTTGGAAAGGGGTCTTCGGGATCGAGGACATAATTGGCCAGACCAGTGATCCAGGCCTGACCGCTGAGAGTCGGCACGACCGCCGTGTACGGCCCGACCTTTGTCTCTTCGACCAACCGCCCGGTGAAGATCGTGCCCAGAATTCCTTCGTGGCGAAAATCCTCATTGAGTTTGAGTTGGCCTTTGGCGTGCAACGCCGCCATCTTGGCGCAAGTGCCGGTGCCGCACGGCGAGCGATCAATCGCGCCTGTCCACGACGAAGGCTTGTTCCAGTCCAGTTTGCCGGTGGAGACGGTGACGGCGTTTTTGCGATGCGCGTCGGGGTGCGAGGGCGGGCCGGAGAGTTGGGCGATGGTCACCTCTTTGATGTCGGGATTCTCCGGGTGGACGACGGGCAACTGTTCCTGGGTGGCGGCTTTGATCATTTCGCTGATGCGGGTAATGTCGCGGCCTTCATCGGGTGTGAGCCGGAGGCCAAATTGTTCGGCGTCGGCGATGACATAGAACATACCACCCCAGGCGACATCAACAGTGACGGTTCCCAGGCGATAGACTTCGATCTGCTTGTCGAGATGGACGGCAAAGGCCGGGACGTTCTTGAACGTTACTTGAGTCACTTTGCCGTTTTTACAGTCGGCGCGGATGCTGATCAATCCGGCAGGCGACTCGAGGGTAAGCTGAGTGACCGTCTCGGTCATGGGCAACATGCCGGTTTCGAGTAACGCGGTGACGACGCAGATCGTGTTGGTGCCCGACATGGCCGGGTACTCGACCTGTTCCATGATGATGTAGCCGGCCTGGGCTTCGGGGCGAGTGGGCGGCAGGATGAGGTTGCAGTTGGCCGCCGGGTAGCCGCGCGGCTCGCGCAACATCCGTTGGCGAATGTCGTCGTGATGCTGTGCAAAGTATTGCATCTTCTCGAACATCGTCCGGCCCGGCACGTCCAGCACGCCGCCGGTGATGACGCGGCCCGGCTCGCCGCAGGCATGAAGATCAACGGCTGAGATCATGTTGGTTACTCGCATTGCAAATAGTTTCCTTTTGTGGTGTCATTCGGCAAGTGCGACGAGATAGACCGAGTGCGACAGCGGCGTAGTGACGGCCAGCGTTGTTTTATTGGCGGCTGTGCTTTGGGCATTTGCCAGCTCTGGAAAGTTGCCGATTGGTTTGCCATCAACACTCACTTGACCTGCGCGGTTGAGGCTGAAAGATGCGCTGGTCTGCAAGTCAACAGGCTGGGCTTCGGTGCGATGCCAGGTTGCGCCGAAACAGTCGGCGGTGAGCAGCCACGAGCCGTCGCCATCGGTGACGATGAAGTGTTCGCCTGACGAGAAGACGAGCGGGGGCGACACGAACAGGCCGCCGAAGCCGCGAAAGGCCCCGAGGTGGGCGACGATTTGTAATCGGTTATTGGTAATTGATAATTGAGTAATGCCGTTTGGATTTAGCCAGGGATTGGTTTGCAGGTGCTCAAGAATTGTAGTGATAGGCAAAGTGTTGATTGGAGAAATGCCCAACACCGCGCGGGCGATCTTCTCGTCCAGCGTTCGGCAAATTTCCAGCGCGCCCTGACGGTAGTGGGCCAGGCCGGAGCGCCAGGCGGCCACCTGTCCGGCCTTCAACAATGTGTCAACGTCCGGGCAGAGCGGCGCAAGTTCCAGCATCAGCTTCATCCACTCGCCGGGTCGGGCCGAGGGTTCGAGCGAGAAGTTGTAGAGCGCGTTGGTGATGGCGCTGATCACGGCTCGGGGCGCAGAGGCGAGGTGTTGCGGCAGAGACGGCAAGACCGTCTTCCAGCCTTCGTTGATGGCTGGATACCGTGAGGCAGGGCCGAGCAGTTCCTGCCCGATCAGATCGAGCGACAGGTCATATAACGTTTCAACCGTCTCTGTTGCGGCCGCCGGATTCTGGCGGGCCACGGCCTCGACAATCGGCGCAACCACCGACCGCAAATGTTCAGCGAGGGCTTCGGCGTTCAGGTTGGGTTTGAAGCGCCGCGCTTCGGCGAACCTGGCGTTGAAGCGGGCGCGGTTGGCTTCGAGGGTTTGGGCGAAGAGGCCGGTGATGAGTTTTTCCACGTTACTCCGGTGGAGTCAAAGCCAGCGCAATGGCGTCGTCCAGTGACATGGCCTGCCCTTCCGCCCACGCGGCGTTAAACGCTTCTTCGCCCAGCGTAGCGCGAGCGGCGGCGAGAGTGCGCTCAAATTGGCGGCGGGCTAAAGACTCAATGGTGCCTTTGATAACGGCCAACAACGTTTCAGCCGCCGCCGCCAAGCGCGCCGCGCGCCACGCCGCACCTACCCCCACCGCCACCGCCGCTAACCCAGCCAGGTTATAAACGACCACTAACTTTTCGCCCATCTCTCGCGCCTGCGTCAGGCTCTCGGCGTGCAGGGCCCGCGCCCGGATGTAGTCCTGCTGTTCAACCGCCACAAGTCCCAGATGGAAGAGCGAGAACATAATACCCCGCTTGTCGCCCATCTCCCGGTACAGCGCCAAGCCTTCCTCGTGCAACGCTCGCGCGGCCGCAGAGTCGCCTTGATAGTTGGCCACATTCCCCAGGTCGTTGAACGATGTCGCAATGCCCAACTTGTCGCCTATCTGACGCCTGAGCGCCAGGCTTTCTTCGTGCAATGCCAGCGCGGCCGCATAGTCGCCTTGCTCACCAGCCACAGACCCCAAGTTGTTGAGGCAAATGGCAATGCCCCACTTGTCGCCCATCTCCCGCACCAGCGCCAGGCTTTCCTCATACAATGCCCACGCCGCCGCAGAATCGCCTTGAACACCAGCCACAAGCCCCAGATTGTTGAGCGAGGCCGCGATACCCCGCTTGTCGCCCATCTGACGCGTGAGCGCCAGGCTTTCTTCGTACAACGCCCGCGCCGCCGCATAGTCGCCCTGGTCAAAAAACACAGACCCCAGGATGTTGAGCGCGCGCGCCGCCTCATGTTGATCGCCCACCGCGCGCGCCGACGCCAGTCCTTTTTCCAGGTGCCCGTGGGCGTCCGCGTACTCTCCCTTGCGCCAAGAGACGATACCCATCTCAATCAGCGTCTCCCCCACCCTGGCGCGGTCGTCCAGGGCCTCACACCCGGCGCGTGCCTGCACTAGCCATGCCAGCGCGGCATCGTAATCGCCGCGCAGATGCAACAACGCACCCAACGCCTGTTGACAACGCGCCGTGGCCGCTGGGTCAGGCGCCGTTTCAGCCAATGCCAGCGCCGTGTGGTAATCGGTCTCCGCTTCCGCCCACTGCCCCATGAGCGAGAAAAGGTCGCCGCGTTTGAGATGCAGGTCAATCTGTTCGCGTGGCTCCGCTAGCAGCGGTAACAGCCGCGCATAGTGATCCAACGCCGCCTCATTGGCAAACGCCGCCTGCGCCACGTCACCGGCTTTCTGAAAATATTCCCGCTGTTTGGCCGAGTTGTGGCTCTGCCCGTAGTGATGGGCAATGGTCTCCACGGGCGCGGCGATGGTCTCCAGGTACTGCGCCAACTGCTCGTGCAACTGCGCGCGCGTGGCGAAGGGCAAACTCTCATAGGTCACTTCGTGGGTGACGATGTGCTTGAAGAGATACGCCAACTCAGGCTCGGGTGAGTCGAGCGGCGTGATGTCTATCTGCGCCAGTCCCTCTAGATCGGCTTGCACGCGGGTCGGTGCGCCCAGGTCGGGATAATAACCCGTCAGCCAATCGGCGCGGAACAACCGCCCGACGATACTGGCCACGCGAAGCGTCGTCTTCTCTCTTTCAGTGAGCGTGTCAATGCGGCTGAGGATGAGCGTGTGCAAACTATCGGGTAGTTCGATTTTGTTCAGGTCAGCGGCATCGCGCGGGTCGAGTCCGCGGTCGCGCAAAAAGTTGAGGAGTTCTTCCAGATAGAACGAATTGCCCTGTGAGCGCGCCATCAGTTTCTCCACCAGCATGGGCGGCACCGCGCCACTGCGGGCGGGGTACAACTGCGCCAGTTTGGCGCGAATGGCGCCCTCGGCTTCGGTCGCGTTCAGTTCATGTAATTCGATCCTGGTGAAGTTCGACATGGCTTCGAGCCGCGGCGCTTCCAGCCGCGCTAGTTGCGGCGGGCGATACGCCAGCACGAAACACACACGGCTGTCGCTCAGCGCGCGCGCCAGTTCTTCGGTCAGGTCGTGCGAGAGCGCGTCAATCCAGTGCAGGTCTTCGATGACGATCAGCAACGGTTCATCCTTCGCCGCCGCGCGCAGACAATCCTCCAGCAATGCCCGCAAGGCGCTCTGGCGATATTTCGGTTCGAGCGTTTTCGTAAAATCATTGTCGGGGATCTCGAGATTCAACAGAATGCCCAACAACGGCAGGGCTTGCATGCGCTCAGGCGCGCGGTCTTCAATTTCACCTTCAAGCAAACGGATTTGTTTTTTCAACGGCGCAGAGGGGTCCACATCAAAGAACGCTGACCAAATGGATTTCCATGTTTGATAGGGCGTATTGACCGCATCCGATTGACAGGCTCCGCCATAACCAGCGAATCCCTTTTTGCGCGCAACGCGGATCGCCTCCGCCACGAGTCGGGACTTGCCCATGCCTGCCTCTGCCACGATACCAATGACCTGCCCTTTACCTTCAAGTGCTAAATCTAATTTGTCATTGGTAATTTGTAATTCTTTTTCGCGTCCAACCATCGGCAAAGCGTATGTGGGTTCTTGCAATCGAATCGCCCGTTGTTGTCGTTCCCCCGTCACCGCGAACACAGGCAACGGTTCCGCCTTGCCTTTCATCGGCAACGGCGGGCGCGGCTCGGAAACAAAATCATTCGCCGTCGTCTTCTGAATTTGTCCACCCAATAGAATTTCACCCACCGCCGCATTGCTCATCAAGCGCGCCGCGAGATTGACTTCATCGCCCAACGCTCCGTATGTTCTCCGCGTCGCGCCGCCATACGCCCCCACGCGCATCACGCCTTGCGTAATCCCCATCTGCAATTGCAACTCCGTTTTCTTCCTCAACTCCAAAGCCGCCCTCACCGCCCGCCGCGCATCATCCTCATGCGCGGATAACGCTCCAAAGTTGACGTAGATGTAACTGCCCTTGTCGCCAATGGTGAGTTGCAGGACAGCGCCGTCGTAACGGGCCGTAATGCCTTGCAGTTGCCGGATGAATGAATCGAGTTGGGCTTGCGCGTCGTCCGCGTCGTAATCAATCCCCACAAAGCGCACAAACGACACCGCGCATGGCCGGAACTCGGTGAGGAAGGAGCCTTGCCCAGATATTTCGCGCTCATACACAAGTTGGTGCATCCACACACGCAATTTGTTTGCGGCAGGTGGGCGCGAGGTTGCAGGTAATGCAGGTGTGTTTGATTCACTTGCGAATTGTGTGGCCACTGCAAAGCGCTCACCGTTCTGGGCATCGCTGCGCCATTCTTTGATTGTCAATGATTCACCAATCGCGTCCACGGTGGCTTCGTCTAGGAGCACATCACCTTTATTTGCAAGATGCTCCCCTGTGGATGTACGAGCCACCGCCGCGCCAGCCAATGCGTCCAGATAGTTGATCTTTGGGTCGCCCACCACGAAACGGCGCGCAGAGCCAGTGGCGACCGCGACCTTCAAGGTCAGCGCCGTCGTTGAGCCATTGGGCAAAGCGATCGCCGTGAATGCCTGCATCGCTTTTTGTAGCGCGAACGCGGACGCCGTCGCGCGCGGCGCGGCTTGACCATGCGCATCGTCGAACCAGCAAGTAATCGCATCTCCTGCAAAGCCGATGACACTGCCGCCATACTTTTCGATTTCGGCGATGAGGGCGGTGTACACGGCATCGAGATGCCTGGTCAATTCTTCCGCGCCGCGTCGCGGGCCGAGCGAGTCACGCAAGGCTTCGGTCAATGGTGTGAAGCCGGAGATGTCGGCAAATAGCGCGGAGCCGGCCGTGCGGTCGGGCAGGGTTTCACCGCGGGCGAGGGCACGGAGACGGTCTTGAGGAAGGTAGGCGGCTAGAGCATTCATTTTTTGTTATCCACAGATTTACACAGATTAGCGCAGATTTGTTTAATCCGTCTGTGAAAATCTGCGTAAATCTGTGGATCAAAATCATTTGTATTTCAACCACTTGAGGTAATTCGTATACCTCTGGTGCAAATACTTCAGCTTCAACACATCGTCAAACACATGGCCGTAGAGTTTGCGGCCCTTGCTCCATTCGGCCAGCAGACGTTCGATCTTCACCAAGCGACTGCGGGCCTCGGCCTCGGTCACGCCCTCCAGCCCGGCTTCAAATTCAGTTTCGAGTCCCGCCAGCGGATCGTCCTTGTCAAGATTCAGCCCGTCATACTCGGCGCAAGCCAGATCGAAGAGCTTGCGAATCCAACCGACACGATCAATACGATACACGGCATTGCCCGGCGCTTCAAAAAACGGCGACTCGGGGTTGAGTTGCAGTTTGTCGTGCAGAACAAAGGGCATGATCTGGCGAACGTCGTTGATGTCCACCTCCCGGTTGCCCCGGAAATAAGCCATGGCCTTGACGAACACCAGCGCCGTCATCAGCGCCCGCACCGAGAAGCCGTTGCGTGTCTGGCTCCCCAAATCCTTCACCCGGTCTTTGCCGGTCTCACTGGCCGAGAGGGTGTTGAAGTCGGCCCCGGCCAGCTTGGCCGTGTCTTTGGTCTTGTATTCCAACTGCTCGGCGGCCGGTTCGAGAAATTCAAACTGGCTGGCGAAAAACTCCAGGCGGCGGCGAATTTCCGGTGGCAGAGTCACCTCCAGAATCTCTTTGCTCATCCGGTCAATCTCGGCCTCAGTGAAGATGATGTCCCTCGGAACGACCTGAGCCGGCTCGATGCCTTCTTCGATGCGGGTCAGCAGTTCGTTGAGGAAGCGATTGTTGAAATGCAGAGTCTTCACCACCACGTCAATCCGGTCGCGCAAAGCTTCGATGACTTGATACGTGCCGCCGCCGGCGTCGTCGTTGGCGGTGAGATACCAGGCCGACTCCGGGCACTCGTAAATCTGATCCAGAATCTCGGCGTAGTTGTCGCCCATCACCGTCAGCAGGGCGCTCTGGGTGCGGGTGGGAATGCGGTTGTACTCGTCAATGATTTTGATTCTCATGCTCAGCCACTTGCGCCACGAGATGCGAATCTCGTCCATGCTTTTGGCGTTGACCAGGTCGGCGGGCAGGGGGTTGCCCAGCAGGTCGGAGATCGTCATTTGCGGCTGGCCGTGCTGGATGCCGCGCTTGATGTCTTTGAGGCTGTAGCCGGCCAGCACCGCCATCAGAATCGCGCTCGACGTTTTGCCGCGCCCCGGCCCGCCAACAAGCAAACAGCGGCGGCGCACGGCAAAGTTCAGCAGGGGCAGAAGCACAAAGCTCGAATAGCTCTGGCCCGACGGCAGGTTGACTCTGGCCTTGCTGTCGCCAAAGGTGAACGTTTGGTGCGGCCCGTCGTTGTATTCGATGTCGTAGTGCGGGCTGATGATGGCGTGGTTGACGATCCAGAAATAGGCCTGCCGCAATTTCTCATCCAGGGGCAGGCCGCCGTCGGCAGTGGGGGCCGCGTCGGCGGCCGGCCCTTTGTACAAATCGGCCACGTCAAACAGCTTGGTCTTGCCACCCTTCGGGTGCGGATTGGTGGGGGCGGCGGAAACTTTTTGAAAAGGATTTCGGGCGGGCATGGTCGCTCCATCAAACAGGCGTGATGATTTGATGATTATACATTTAGAAAAAATTTCGGCGGGCAGGCGGGTCGCAGTGGTAGAATACTTGCTCACGCGCCAGACATGTGGCGCTCAACACTTTAAAGGAGTAACTTGTGATCCCCTCAATTAACAACGAAACTTTCAAGAAAGCTCATGAGTCGTGGCAGGCCCTGGTGGCCCAATACCAGAACCCGCACCTGGGCAGAAGCATCTGGCAGATCGTCAACACGTTTGGGCTTTACCTGCTGGCCTGGGCGCTGATGTACTGGAGTCTGTCGGTCTCGTACTGGCTGACGCTGGCCCTGGCCGTGCCCACTGCCGGTTTGCTGGTCCGCATCTTCATCATCCTGCACGATTGCGGCCACGGCTCGTTCTTCAAGTCGAATAAAGCCAACGAAATCATCGGCACGGCTGCCGGGATTCTCACCTTCACGCCGTATTTGCAGTGGCGGCGCGAGCACGCCATCCACCACGCTTCGTCTGGCGACCTGGATCGGCGCGGGGTGGGCGATGTGTACACGATGACGGTGGAAGAATACCGGCAGTCGCCGTGGTGGAAGCGGCTGGGCTATCGAGTCTATCGCAGTTCGTTTGTGATGTTCGGCCTGGGGCCGCTGTACGTCTTCGTCGTCGCCCACCGCTTTATCTCGCCGCACTCCGGCAAGCGCGAGAAAGTCAACCTGCATCTCACCAATTTGGCGATGTTGGCCATTGCCCTCGTGCTGGGCGCAACGATGGGCTTCAAGGAATATCTCATGATCCAACTGCCCGTCATCTGGCTGGCCTCCACCGCAGGCGTGTGGATGTTCTACATTCAACACCAGTTTGAAGACACGTATTGGAAAGACCACCCGGAGTGGCAGTACGCCGCCGCCGCTTTGCAGGGCAGTTCCTACTATAAACTCCCCAAAGTGTTGCAGTGGTTCACCGGCAACATCGGCTTCCATCATATTCATCACCTCAGCCCGCGCATTCCCAACTACAACCTGGAGAAGTGTTACAAAGAGAATCCGCTCTTCCAGCATGTTACCATCGTCACCTTCTGGGAAAGTTTGAGGGCGGTGTCGTTGAAGCTTTGGGACGAGCGAGGACAAAGGCTGGTGGGGTTCAGCCACCTCAAACGGTTGCGGGCGCGCTAGACCCAAAAGCGCCTTCCGATCTGGATCTACAACCGAAAATGCAACAGCATAGGCCGGTTTTTTAGAACGCAGATAAACGCTGATGGACGCGGATTTTCGCCGATCTCTTTTAGGGTTTTATCTGCGTTCATCCGCGTGCGAAGCGTCCGCGAAATCCGCGTTCTGGTTTTTTGCTCTCTGTACAGATAAGATATCCGAAGCAAGATTATTAATACTTCCGTAAGTTTTACTGCCTACACTGGAGCCAGCTTTTTCAGGAGAGGTTGTAAGACTCATGCGTTTTGCAAAACTCGGATTGATCTGTTGGATGGCTCTGCTGGCCGCGTGCGGCGCTCCCGCCGCCGCGCTCCCCACCCGCGCCCCGACTCTGCCCAGCCCCGCCGTTTCGACTCAGGTCCCGGCCAATTCGGTGATTGTCACCGAAACGGCGCCCCCTCAAGAGGCGGCTTCCCCGGCCCCGCCTACGGTTGCTCAAACAGAGTCAAAGCCGCTACTGTCCGGCCAGTTCTTCAAACAGGAGGTGGCGGTCACCGGATCGTACACGCTTGATCCCACGACGGGCGTTCTGCGACTCAGCGACGACTTCAACCTTAGTCAGGGGCCGGATTTGTTTGTCATTCTTTCCGGCGCGAGCGAGGTGACGCTGGATTACGTCAGCTTTAGCGGCGTTGTGAACAACTCGCCGTTGTTATATCTTGGCGCGTTGGCGAGTGCTTCGGGTTCGCAGGAGTACGCTATTCCAGCAGGAACCGACTTATCGGTGTATAAATCGGTGGTCGTGTGGTGCCGGCAGTTTAGCGTCGCCTTTGCGGCGGCGCTGTTGACTCCATGACAACGGGTGAGCGATGGCCGAAATGACTGTGCTGGTGGTGGAAGATGAGCCGAGTATCAGTGAGGTGGTGAGCCTGTATCTTAAGCGCGCCGGGTTTCAGGTGACGGTGGCAACCGACGGGTTGGCGGCCAAAGCCATGCTGGAGCGCGGCCTGCCCGACCTGGTAGTGCTCGACCTGATGTTGCCCAAGCTGGGCGGCCTGGAGTTGACGCGATGGCTACGGTTGCAAGGTGACGTGCCCATCATTATGCTCACCGCCCGGCGCGAAGAGGCTGACCGTATTGCCGGCTTGGAAATGGGCGCTGACGATTACGTGGTGAAGCCCTTTAGCCCGCAGGAGCTGGTGAGCCGGGTGAAGGCGGTTTTGCGGCGGGCGCGGCCTCCGGCGGTGAGCGCCCAGGAGCAGGCTCTGGTCTTCGACGACATCCAGATCGATCCACAGACCCGGTTGGTGGAGATAAACGGCGAGGAGAAAATGCTCACCGCCAAAGAATTTGATCTGCTGTGGGTGCTGGCCCGCCACCCGCGCCAGGTGTTCACCCGCGATCAACTGCTGGAGCGCGTGTGGGGCCTGGCCGAGTACATTGACCCCAGCACCGTCACCGTTCACATGCGCCGCCTGCGCGAGAAGATCGAACCCGACCCCTCCGACCCGAAACATATTTTGACGGTGTGGGGAGTCGGATACAAGTTTGAGCCGTGAGGCGCAAAACGTCACTCGTCAAACGTCAAACGACAAGCCTATCTCTTGAAGTTTGACGTTGTCGTTTCAAGGGTTGTAAATGGACACCACTCTCTCTGATCGCCCCTCCCACAAACCATCGCTGATGTTGCGCTCGGCCGGCGGCGTGGCCCTGGCTGTCCTCGTCTCGCTCGGCATCTTTTATTTGCTCATGAGTCCGCCGGTGAACGAGATCGGGCTGATGGCGCTCTTCCTCACCATCACGGCCATGATCTCGGTGGCCGCCGGTTACGGCGCGTACCGGCTCGGCTGGATCAGCCGCTCGCCGCGCATCCGCCTTACCGTGCTGGGCGGCTATGCGCTCTCCAGCCTGTTGACGTTTTTCAATGTCTGGCTGACGGCGCGGCTGATGTTTGCCAGTCTGCACGACTTGTTGCTGGCGACCGTCCTGCTGGTGTTCGCCGGGGGCATCGCCATTTCGTTGGGATACTTTCTCTCCGAGGCCCTGACCGACCGGATCGTGGTTTTGAATCAGGCGGCCAATAGCGTCGCCGAAGGCGACCTGGCGACTCGCGTGCCAGTGACGGGCAGTGACGAACTGGCCGACCTGGCCCGCACCTTCAACACCATGGCCGCCCAGATCGAAACCGCCATCAAAAAGCAGGAGGAGTTGGACACCCTGCGGCGCGACCTGATCGCCTGGGTGGGCCACGACTTGCGCACGCCGCTGGCCTCGATCCGGGCGATGGTGGAAGCCCTGGCCGACGGCATGGTGGACGACGCCGACACCGTCAAACGCTACCTGACGACGATGCAGAGAGACATCCGCTCACTCTCTTTGTTGATTGACGATCTCTTTCAAATGGCGCAGATTGACGCCGGCGGCCTGCAACTCTCGCGCCACCCAGGCTCGCTCTCAGACTTGATCTCCGACACCATCGAGAGCTTCTCCGAGTTGGCGGCCCGGCAGGGCGTGACTCTCGAAGGGAGCGCCGCCCCAGGGGTTGACCCGATCCTGATTGACACGCGCCGAATCGGCCAGGTGGTGGCGAACCTGGTGAGCAACGCCTTGCGCCACACTCCGGCGGGCGGCAAAGTGCAAGTGCGCGCCTCCAAATCTTCCGCAGGCGTGCTGGTTGAAATTCAAGATACGGGTGAAGGGATTCGGGCTGAAGACTTGCCGTTCATCTTCCAGCAGTTTTATCGCGGCGAAAAATCGCGGAGCCGGGCCACCGGCGGCGCCGGGCTGGGGCTGGCGATTGCCAAAGGCATCGTCGAAGCGCACGGCGGCCAAATCGGCGTCGAGAGCGCAACCGAGCAGGGGGCGCGGTTCTTTTTTACGCTACCACGAGAAGTCTGATCCACAAGGACACGAAGACACACGAAGGAAATCTTAGTGAACTTCGTGTGTCTTCGTGGATTCTTTTTATGGCCTCACAAATTCATTCGTCACCGTCACGTTGAAATCAACCGGCTCGGTGATCAACCCCATTTGCAACAACGTATTTTGCGTTTGCTCCCACTGGCCCAGGTCGGCCACCCCAAGTTCCGGTGCTTGCCACAACTCAATCGAGGCGGCTAAAACCTGGCGGGCGGTGGCGGCGGTCGCTTCGTCGGCGGTCGCCAGAGTCTCCACGTACTTCTTGGAAATTTCAAAGGCCTCATCCGGGTCGGCAATCGTGTCGGTCAACCCTTTGAGCAAAGCCGTCACCATGCCCTGCACCAGTTCAGGATGCTCGGTCAACGTTTGCTCGTTGGTCACCAACCCGTTGCCGGCCAGTTGAGCATAGTCGGACACGTTGATCACGTTGATCTCCTGGCCGGTTGCTTTAAGTTTCACCGGCTCATTGCTGGCATAGCCCACCACCGCCTGCACCTGATCCGCCGTCAGGGCTTCAACTTGCGTGAAGCCGATGGCTTCCAATAGCACATCGCTTTCGGGGATGCCTTGCGAAGCAAGCAGGGCGCGCAGGCCGATATAGCTGGCCCCAAACAAACCGGGCAGGCCCACCGTGCGGCCTCGCAACCCTTCGGGATTCACAATCCCCTCCCCGGCTTTGGAGGCGATCACAATCGGAAACTTTTGATACCAGGCGAAAACATACGTCACGGGCAGGCCCTGCGCCCGCGCTTGAATCACCTGCTCGGCGCTCACATTGGCGAACTGCAACTCGTTTGCGCCAATCAGCGGCACCGAGTCGTTCTCGAACATGGTCACAAATTCGATCTCAATGCCTTGCTCGTCAAAGTAACCTTTCTCGGCGGCCACGTAGAACGGCGCAAACTGAATGTCGGGGATGAAGCCCATGGCCAGCTTGACGTGCGGGATCGGAGTCGCGGTGGGCGCTATCGTCGGGGTAGCCGTCTCTGCCGGGGGAAGCGTGTTCAGCGGAGCGGCAGTAGGCGTGTTGCCGGCGCACCCGGCAACAGCGAGCGCGAGTAGAAGAGAAATTGCCTTTTTCATGTTGATGTTTTTCCTTTGATAGTTACAGAAGTGAGATTAGCCTTTCCAGGCCAGCAAAACTTTTTCCAGCAGGGCCACACAGCCGTAGAGCGTCATGGCAATCGTAATGAGGGCCAGGACGGCCACAAACACCAGCGCCGTGTCGAACTGGCCGCGCGCGGCGCTAATGAGGAAACCCAGCCCGCGATCCGCGCCCACGAACTCGCCGACGACGGCCCCGATCACCGACAGCGTCGCCCCAATTTTCAACCCGCCCAGCAACAGCGGCAGGGCCGAAGGGAGTTCCAGAAGCATGAACGTCTGCCAGCGGCTGGCCCGCAGAGAGCGCATCAGGTCGCGCAAGTCCGGCTCCACCGAGCGCACGCCGACGATGATGTTGATCAGCACCGGAAAGAAAACGATCAGGGCGCAGATCAACACTTTGGAGGTGAGGCCGGAACCGAACCAGATGACGAGCAGAGGGGCGATGGCGACGACGGGCACGGACTGCGACGCCACCAGATACGGCGCCAGCAGGCGTTCGATGGTGCGCGACTGGGCCAGCAGGTAGCCCAGCACGGCGGCCACGGCCAGGCCGAGCGCCAGCCCGCTCAGACTCTCGCCGAGCGTAATGGAAGCGTGCCGAACGAGCGTGCCGTCAGCCAAAGCCTGCATGAGGCGCGCCCAAACGCGCGCCGGGGGCGGCAAAATAAAAGCCGGGTAGCCCTTGAACCAGATCAGGCCCTGCCAGGCCAGCAGAAGCGTCGTCAACGAGATGGGCAACAATAGCGCCTGCTGGACTCGCAGAGCGCGCAGTGAACGTTTCGAGTCCGGCCGGCTGGCCGGGTCTGCCGGGAGAATGGAGTTGAGCGGATTTGCGACGGCCATAAAAAATGCCCCACAGAAAGTTTCACCTGCGGGGCAAAGCAAACCAAACACCTGATCCAGTTGATCAGATGTTAGCCTGAGCGCAAAAAAACCCCGATTCTGGCGGGCCTGAATGACCACCCGCAGTTTCGGGGACGCGCATATAGCAAAAGCCGCGCCACTGCGGCGTTTTGCCCCTTCTTTCATCCAGACTGATCGCCCTGAGTCTCAGCCACGAATTTCACGGATTATCACGAATGAAACCATAGTTTTCAATTCGCGGAAATTCGCGTAATTCGTGGCAAGTCTTTTTCAGGTCGAATTACTGTCGGCTCCGGATTCTAACCGGATCGTGCTTCCGGGCAACCACGATTGCTTGTTCCTCGCAATCGGATTGCCTCTCGGCTCGCGGGCTTGTCGTGATGATGTTCGATGTTTGGCCCGAACACCCTGTGGCCGACTTACCGCCGATCGGGAGTTAGGAATGTCTCTTCCTGCACCCTGCCCCGAAGGTATATATTTAGTTGATCTGATTATAGCGCCCGGTGTTAGGACTTGTCAAAGAATTAATCTGCAGATTTGTTCAATTCATCTGTGGGTGCGCGCAAAACGTGTCAGCCAATTCCTGGCGGGCGCACCTGGGGTGCTGGCTCCTCAAGAGGAATTCGCCAACAGCATCAACCTTTGAGTGCATACTACGTTGCCCGGGCTGGGTGCAAGGCCCACACGACCCACAGCCGCCAACGAAGCTTGAACCAGGTTTGCACAGCGCGAGCGCGCTCGGCTGCGCCCGGCGGGTGCGGGCTGTAGCTGGCTCGCTTATATAACTCAATCAGCCAATCCGAGTCTTTGGCGGCCTCGGCCAGCGACTCGCGCCAGCGCGGGTTCTCGGCCAGCACGGCCAGGCGATTGATGAACGAGTCGGCAAATTCGTCGGCGGTGTCGCCCGTTTCAGGAGAGACGGCCAGACGTTTTGCGAAGCGGCGCAGGCGCTCGTAAATGATCGTCGTCGCCGCAACCGGCGACAGACGGTTGAGCCGCCAGCCTTCGGTGGCGGCCCAGATAACGCCCAGCCCGATCAACACCCCAACGCTCGTGAACAGAATCAACCATCCCTGTGGAGTCGGCCTCACCTGTTGGGCCGGTTCGGGCTGAGGTGTGAGTTGCAGTTCGGCAAAGGCGGCGACGGTCGCTTCCGAAGGTCGCTCCAGTTCAGCCCGGCCTCCGGTCGGCTCAAACTCGATCCAGCCGTAGTCTGGAAAATACACTTCGACCCACGAGTGGGCGTCGGCTTCGGTGACGATGTAGCGGTTGTTGGCTTCGTCGTACTCGCCGCTCACGTAGCCAATGACGAGCCGGGCCGGGAGGCCGGCGGCGCGGGCCAGCACGACCATTGAAGTGGCATAGTAATCGCAGTAGCCGCGCTTGAGATCAAAAAGGAAGTAGTCGGCCACGTCGCGGTCGGCGGGCGGGGCGGCGATGTCGAGGGTGTAGGTGTAAGCGCGAAGATATTTTTCGATGGCCCGGGCGCGGTCGTAGGGCGTGCGTTCGGTGGCGGTGAGGTCGCGAGCCAGGTCGAGGACGCGCGGCGGAATCTCGTCGGGCAAACTCAGGTAATGATCAATCACCCACTGCGGATAATTCGATCCGGCGCTTCGCAATTGCTCTTCGCTGTAAACGGGCGTCATCGAAAGGGCGCGGTAGGTTGTCGCTTCGAGGCTGACGTTGGCGCCAAAATAATCGTCCTCCGAGCGCCAAGCGATGCTGTAATCTTGATCGGTGGTGAGAAGCGTGCCGGCGGCAAACAGCAAGCCGGCCTGATCGCCGACGACTCTCACCTCTTGATCAATCAGCCGGTGGCCGGGGTTGGCCGCGATGGGCGATTCATTCGCCGCGTACTCTATCGTTTGCGTGCCGCTGGTTTGCCAGCCGCGCCCGGTGTACTGATCGTATGTCACACTGCGCCAGTAGAGGCGTGGCGGCGGTTCGTTCGCGGGCAGGCCGCGCACGGTGACCAGCAGGGCCAGTTCGCGCTCCAGTTCCTGGCCGGCGGTGAGCAGGTGACTGCGCGGCAGGCCGGGAGCGCGAATGAAGTCGAGGGGCGAGGCCGGGTTGGGGCCGGTTTGGCGGTTCAACCCCAGCGAGTCGGGAATGGGGTTGGTGTCGTTCGTCGCTTCGGTTTGCGACTCGAACAGTTTTTGAAACGAGCGGACGGCGTCGCGAATCGAGATCGAGGGCAGGAACCAGGCGGCCAGCACCAAAAACAGAGTCAACGGGATGGCCGCCCTGGCGATGTCCTGCCACAGGTCTTCGGGGAAGTCGAAACCGTCAACCCGCCAGTGAGTCAGGCGGGCGCTATACTGAGTCAGGGCGGCCAGCAACAGGGCAACGCCCACCGGAACCAGCATGGCGTTGGGGTTTGCGCCGGCGTAATAGCGAACGACGGCGAAGAGGGCAATGGCCGGAATCAATCCTTGAATGGGTTGCGCGAGACGGCGCACTGCCCAGCCCGCCCAGGCCGAGGCCAGCCACAACATGGCGCTCCACATCAGGGCCGCCGACACCGGGTCGAACGCCGATTGCCCACGCGAGACGGCCACGGCCCATTCTGCGAGTCGTCCCAGCAGAGCGCCAATGCCGATTAAAGTCTCGATGATGGCGATGAGCAGGGGATTTAGATCGGGCGGGCCAGCTATACGCCAACGAAAGAGGCCGACGACGAGCGGCGGCACGGCCCCGATCACGTTCAGCAGTTCGTCGCCCAACTGGCCCACGCGAACGATCAAGAAGAAGATACCGACGACAATGAGGGCCAGCCAGGCTAGCCAGCCGCGCACCGTGAGCCGGGCTAATAACCAGGCGAAGATCATGGCCACGAAAGCAACAGTGACGGCCAGGTTGGCGTCCAGGCCGCGAGTCACTTCCGAGAGGCCGACGGCCACGCCGCGCAAGGCGAAAAACAGAAGCAGAAAGGTCAGCAGAGGCCGCAGGCCAATTTTGCCGATGCCCCAACGCAGAAAGCGAAAGATGGTGTCCATCACGACAGCACCTTCCAGGTCAGGTCGCGGCGCGTGCGAGGCATGGCCTTGCCGTGCGGCGACACTTGCCAATCCCATTGTCCTTGTGTGCCGGGACGCAGTTCGGGCTGGTCGAGCAGATCGCGGGTGATGAGGTAGTGAGCAACGCCAAGCTCGGCGAGGGTCGTCGTCGTGGCCTCGAGTTGCTCCCGGCTCGTCCGCTTGCCGAACGAGATCGTGTCCATGAGCAACACCGTCGGGGCCACGCCACGTTGCAGGAGCGGCAGGATGGATTCGATCCAGCTTCCGTCAATTGCCGGGGTGATGATGATGACGCTGGCGAGTTGGCGGAAGGAGGGCCGCGCCCGCGCCAGCAGTTCGGAGAGCGGTTGCGGGCCACGCGCCACCAGCGCCAGCGCCCGCAAAATTTCCCAGCGTTGGCCCTCGCCCGCTTGAGGCGGCAACCACAACAGTTGATCGCTGTGGGCCACCAGCCCGACGGCCTTACCGGCGGCCAGCCCCCGGTCGGCGAGCGAGGCGGCCAAAATCACGCCATGCTCGTCGGTTGAGTCCAGGCCATGCCCGGCCTGAGCGCGCCAGTCCATGTCCAAAAAAATCCACCAGTCGCCGGCCGGGGTGCTGTCGAAGAGGCGGACAAAAAGCGACTCGCGCCGGGCCGAGGTGGGCCAGTGAATTGAATGAAGGCTGTCGCCGGGCGAGTAGTCGCGCACGCCCGAAGCGCTTACCGTTCGTTCCAGAGTGTTGGCTCGAGGCCGGCCCTCGCCGGCGCGGCCACCGGGTGAGACTTCGATGGCGGGCAGGGGGACGATGGGCGGCATGATCATGAGGGTGCTGGTGGCCGGGTTCTGCAGGGCGACGGTGTAAATGCCAAAGGGGTCGCCGGTTCGCAGGGTGGTGGGGCCGAGGGTGTATACCCCGCGCCGGTTGCACACCGCTTCGACATACCAGCGCAGAGAATCTCTGCCGCCCACGCCCGTCACCCGGCTGGCTCGCGAGCCGGGCAGGGTGGAGTGGTCGGTGATCTCGACCCAGGGCGCGGGGGCGGCGCTGTCGTTGATAAGGGTGAATCGTTCTTCGAGCCGGTCGCCCACCTGTGCCCAGCCGAATCGCATCTCGCGGGTGAGAGTCAGGCCTCGCGCCAGCAGGAGCGCCCACAGCCAGCAGATGAACCACGCGCCGCCCAGCACCACCAGCAGGATCACCCAGCCTTTGTAAGGCATGATCAATTGCAACACGATTAGCAAACCAGTGAGGATTGGCAGGAGACGGTTGTTGAGGCGCAGATCAGGTTTCATTGTTGATAGCAACGTTGACACGAAGACACCAGGGCACAAAGGCACAAAGAAAACCTGGTGTCTTCGTGTCTTGGTGACTTCGTGTTTTACCTGGCCTCGGCGCCAGGCACGGGCAGTTGTTTGAGAATTTCCTGCACGACGGCCTCGGCGGTGATGTCTTTGAGGCGGGCGCTGGGGCCGAGGATGACGCGGTGGGCCAGCGCGGGCAGGGCCAGGGCCTTCACGTCGTCGGGCAGGACGTAGTCGCGGCCTGCGATGGCCGCTCGCGCCTGCCCGGCCCGGTGCAGGGTGAGACTGCCACGCGGGCTGGCGCCCAAATACACCGCCGGGTGTTTCCGGGTGCGGCTGGTGATCTCGACAATGTAACGCTTGACGGCTGGAGAAACATGAATCGTCCGCACTGCTTCCTGCGCCTGGCGCAGTTCGTCCGCCGAGACCACCTGCTCCAGCGTTTGCAGGGGATGGCGAATCTGCTGGCGCTCCAGAATGTTGATCTCGTCTTCCATGTCGGAGTAGCCGAGCCGGATGCGAAGCAAGAAGCGATCTAGTTGGGCCTCAGGAAGCGGGAAGGTGCCTTCGTGTTCGATCGGGTTTTGGGTGGCGAGCACCATGAAGGGCTGAGGCAGGGCGTGGGTGACGCCGTCCACCGAGATTTGATGTTCTTCCATCGCCTCCAACAAAGCGGATTGGGTCTTGGGCGTGGCGCGATTAATTTCATCGGCCAGCACGATCTGGGCCATCACCGGGCCGGGGCGGAACTCGAACTGGCGCGAGACCTGGTTGAACATGGACACGCCGGTCACGTCGCTGGGGAGCATGTCGGGCGTGAACTGAATGCGGTTGAAGGAACAACCCAACGAGCGGGCCAGGCTCCGGGCCAGCATGGTCTTGCCCACGCCCGGCACGTCTTCGATGAGCAGGTGGCCTTGCGAGAGCAGGCTGATGACGGCCTGCTCTACCGCCTCGCGCTTGCCGACGATGACTTTTTCAATGTTAGCGACTATTCTTTCTGCAAAGGGTTGGACTTGAAACATGAAATCTCCGGGAGAGGCTAAAGATGGAACAATGATAGCATGTCGTTGCTAAATTAGAGTGTCTCGGCGGCGAAAAGCTTCATGGCCTATAATTAGTCTCGCCCGCCCCTCGGCACGGCTTCCATTTTTGCATGGGACAAAATTGATTAGATGGATCAACTCGTTTACGCTCTTTTGATTCTGGCCTTTGCGTTCAGCGCCCTCTCTCTCTTTGGCTCGAGAAAGATCAGGCGGGAGATCGCTGAACGCCGACAGGCGGAGGCCCGCACGCGGCAGGCGGCGGCCCACTTTGAAACAC
The DNA here is from genome assembly GCA_016197225.1 of Chloroflexota bacterium. Lineage (NCBI taxonomy): Bacteria > Bacillati > Chloroflexota > Chloroflexota bacterium. The sequence goes on along the minus strand of JACPWC010000080.1, from coordinate 49,676 downwards.
TGGCCCGGGTCACGGCCCGCCTCAGTTCATTGCTCGATCTGAACATCCTCCTCGAAGCCGTTGTCGAAGAAACAGCCCGCGCCTTGAACACGCCGGTTGCGGCGGTGAGCCGGCCCGACGACAAACAGGGCGGGCTGGTTTATGTGGCCGCCTTTGGCCTTGCGCCGGAAATTTACCGGCGGACGGCGCCCGCGCCGCGCTCGCTTTACGATCAACTCCTTCAACGCCGCGAATCATTGTTCGTCCTGCCCGACGCTCAGGCGCACACCAACATGCCGGAAAACGGCCTGTATAAATCGTTGAACGTGCGCACGGTAATGGCGGCCGTCATGCTCCGGGGCAGTCAGCTGATTGGCACGCTGGATGTGTTGACGCTCGGCCAGCAACGTTACTTCACTGCCGAAGAGATGTCGCTCTTGCAGAGCCTGGCCACCCAGGCGGCGCAGGCCGTTGCCAACGCCCGTTTGTATTCGGACAGTTTGCACCGCATGGAAAACCTGGTGGCCTTGTATTCCAGCGCCCAGAAGCTCACCCTGGGACTCAATTTGCAAGAGCTGGCCGAAGATGTCGTCCGCACTTGCGTCAATGCCTTCAACGTGCAGTTGGCCTGGCTGGGCCGGGCCGAGCCGGATGGCCGGGTGCGCTCACTGGCCCATTTCCCCGAACACGTCCGCCACCCAAGCCAGATCAACGTCCGCTGGGATGACTCGCCGCAGGGGCAAGGCCCCAGTGGCCGGGCCATCCGAAACGGCTTCCCGGTGGTCATCGCCGATTTGAACAACGAGGTGGAAACTATGTTGTGGCGGACGGCGCTGGTTCAAGGCTTCCAAACAAGCGCCGCTTTCCCCTTGATCAACCGCGACCGGCCATTTGGCGTTTTGAATCTTTACAGCGATCAGGCCGGCTTCTTTACGCCGGAGCGGGTGCAGTTTTTGCAGAGCTTTGTCAACCAGGCCGCCGCCGCGCTGGAGAACGCGCGCCTGCTGGCCGAGGCCGAGCGCAACGCCAATGAACTGGCCCTGGCTTACGATTCGACTCTGGAGGGCTGGTCGAACTTTCTCGACTTGAAAGATCGGGAGACGGAAGGGCACAGCCGCCGGGTGACCGAGATGACGTTGCGTCTGGCTCAGGCGATGGGCATTCACGACGCGACGATGCTTCTGCACATTCGCCGCGGCGCGCTTCTGCACGACATTGGCAAGATGGGCATTCGTGACGCGGTTCTGCTCAAAGCCGGCGACTTGAGCGTCGAGGAGTGGGTGGAGATGCGCCGCCACCCGATGTACGCCTACAACATCCTTTCGCCGATCACGTTTCTGCGCCCGGCGCTCGACATTCCCTACTGCCATCACGAGCACTGGGACGGCTCCGGCTACCCGCGTGGACTCAAGGGCGAGCAAATTCCGTTGGCGGCCCGCATTTTCGCCGTGGCGGATGTGTGGGATGCGCTTCGTTCTGACCGGCCTTATCGCAAGGGTTGGCCGGAAGAAAAGGTGTACGCCGAGCTTAGGGCCGGGGCCGGGACGCACTTCGACCCGCAAGTGGTGGAAGCTTTCTTGAAGCTGGTAGCGCGTTGAGGAAGCATGCCGGCAAAATGTTGAAGCCGTTTGAGGTTTATAAGGACGCGGATGAACACAGATTTTCGCTGATAAAAAATCCGCGTTTATCCGCGTCCAAAATTTCTTTTCGCGCCAACCCGGTAGAGCCTTTCGGGTAAAATGAAGTTGCCATGACTGACACACCCTCTCCCCTTCCGCCGCGCCTGAAAGAGATCGTCGAAGACTTCAACCTCTGCGAAGGCCGCGAAAAACTGGACTTGCTGTTCGACTACTCGCAGCGCATGCCGCCCCTGCCGGCCTCGTTACAGGGCCACCGCGAGCAGTTCGAGCAAGTGCACGAGTGCATGACGCCCGTCTTCGTCCACGCCGAGACGACCGACAACCAAATGAAGTTTTACTTCGACGTGCCCGAAGAGTCGCCCTCGGTGCGCGGCTACGCCGCCCTGCTCAGCGAAGGAGTGGACGGCTCGACGCCCGAAGAAATCCTGGCCATCCCCGGCGACTTTTACTATGCGATGGGCTTGCAGGAGGTGTTGAGCGGCCAGCGGTTGAACGGGATGAGGGCGATACTGGCTTATATCAAGAGGTTGGCGAAGAGGGAGTTGAATGGCGAGAACAACTGACGTGAGGCGGACATCAGCCGTCAAAAAAGAAACGCGGAAACAAATAGAGATTGGTGAGCAGGGCGGGCGCATCGTCCTGACGCCCGTCACCCACGACTTTATTCATAGCCTGCGGGGCAAATATAAGGGGTGGGGGTTGCTCAAGGCGTTGATAGAAGAAAAAAAGCGCGAGAGGAAAACCTGATACTGTATTTCTTTTTGGTCAGAGTTATGAATAATTCAGGAGATATCAACCAGAACAACCAGGAATTGCTTCGTCAAACTGAGACCAAAGGGCCGAGTATAAACTCGCGTGTTTGGATTCTCAAATGCCGACATTGTAACTTTATCTACGGATGTGATAGCACGCGCGCGCGAGAATATAAATGCCCGAAGTGCCAAAGTGGACAATCTGGTCTGGAAATTCCAGTAGAGCATGACGGAGAAAATTGGACGCGCGAAGAACACATTATTGCTTTCCATCTTTACAATCAAATCCCCTTTGGAACGATGCACATGCGCAATCCAAAAGTGATAGAGCTAGCCGCGCTTTTAGGTCGGAAAGCTGGATCTGTTTCAAATAAGCTTGGCAATCTTGCAAGGCATGATCCTGCGCTTCAGGCTCGAGGGATACAGGGACTCACCCACGGCGCGAAAGGCGAGGATGAAATTTGGACAGAATTTGTTGCCCAACCCGAGGCTTTAGCCTACGAAAGTGCGCGCCTACTTGCACAGCGCCTCAATAAGCCTATCGAGCGAGTTGAAGATATTAATGAAGATGAGTTGCCAGGTGAGGGCCGCGAACGCGAAACTTTGCTTCGTGTTCGCGTCAACCAGAGCTTTTTTCGCCGCCGAATTCTTTCCGCTTATAACTACCAATGTTGTATTACTGGATTATCCTTGCACGAGTTGCTCGTAGCCAGTCACATCGCCCCTTGGTCAGAAGACGCAAGAAACCGACTCAATCCAAGAAATGGTCTTTGTCTAAATGCCCTTCATGATCGAGCTTTTGATAGACACCTGATGTGGATAGATTCCGATCTTCGTGTCCGATTTACGAAAAGGCTAAAAGAAGCAGACAAGAACTCCAACGCAACGTTCGATTGGTTAATAAGTTTTGAAGGCAGACAGTTGATCCTGCCAAAGAGGTTTTCGCCTGATCCAGAACTTCTACTCTCTCACGCTAAACGTTGTGTCTAATAACCTCGGCCTTTCACTTTTGTTTTGTTGACATGGACCTCTTCGACCACGCCCTCACCCAGCGCCTCAAAGACGAAGCCCCTCTTGCGGCCCGGATGAGGCCGCGCGCGCTGGACGAGTACATCGGCCAGGAGCACATTGTGGGGCCAGGGCGACTTCTGCGCCGGGCCATTGAGGCCGACCGCCTCTTCTCCTCCATCCTCCTCTGGGGGCCGCCCGGAACCGGCAAGACCACCCTGGCGATGGTCATCGCCAACAGCACCCATTCCCATTTTGAAACCATCAGCGCCGTGCTCTCCGGCGTGGCCGAACTTCGCAAAGTGATCGCCGAGGCCAAAGAGCGCCGCAAATTGAACGGAATACGCACGACGCTCTTCGTTGACGAAGTGCATCGCTGGAACAAAGCCCAGCAGGACGCGCTTCTGCCCCACGTCGAAGATGGCACGATTACGTTGATCGGCGCGACAACCGAGAACCCGTATTTTGAAGTGATCGGCGCGCTCGTTTCGCGCTCGCGAATCTTTCAACTGCGCCCGCTGGCCGACGAAGAAGTGCAAAAGGTGATCGAGCGGGCCGCCGCCGACCCGGAGCGCGGCTACGGGCGCAAGCGAGTCGAAATCGCGCCCGAGGCGATGGCCCACCTGATCAACGTGGCCGGCGGCGACGCCCGCAACGCCCTCAACGCGCTGGAGTTGGCGGTAGAAACAACTTCCCCTGGTAGTGACGGCGTCACCGGAGTCAGCCTTGAAGTGGCAGTCGAATCGATCCAGCGGCGGGCGGTGTTGTACGATAAAGACGGCGACGCCCACTACGACACGATTAGCGCCTTCATCAAAAGCGTGCGCGGCTCCGATCCCGACGCGGCGTTATATTGGCTGGCGAAGATGTTGTACGCCGGCGAGAGTCCGCGCTTTGTTTTACGGCGGCTGTTGATTCTGGCGGGCGAGGACATTGGCCTGGCCGACCCGATGGGGCTGGTGGTGGCCAGCGCCGCCATGCAAGCCTTTGAGTTTGTTGGCATGCCGGAAGGCATTTACCCGATTGTCGAAGCCACGCTCTACCTGGCGACCGCCGAGAAGAGCAACAGCGCCGGCGCGTACTTCAAGGCTTACGCTAAAATTGAAGAGGAAGGCAAAGTGGACGTGCCGCGCCACTTGCAGGACACGACTCGCGACGCCAAAGCACTTGGGCACGGCGAGGGATACACTTACCCACACGAACACGACGGCCACCACGTCGGCCAGCAATACCTGCCGACGGCCATGCTCGGCACGTACTTCTATCGCCCGTCCGACGAAGGCTACGAGACGGCGGTGAAGGAACGGCTGGCCCGCTGGCGTGAAGCGCAACGCAAGGCTTTGAACATTGAAACGACGACCGATTTGCCAGACCTGTCAATGGACGAAGTGATCGCCATCAAACGCAAGATGGCGAAATGGTAACTACTCGCGGCTTCTATTAGAACGCGGATAAAACGCTGATCGTCGCTGATTTTTTTCAAAAATATCTGCGCCAATCTGCGTAATCTGCGTTCCAATTTCCTGCCTGGTGAGCAGTTACGTCAAATGAAAGAGAGCTTGCCATGAGTCAAGTGTATCGCGTGGTCAGCGTCGAAGACGAGCTGGAAAACTTCGCCATCATCAAGCTCACCCTCAAAGACCTGCCTATCGAACTCCTCCATGCCAGCAATGGCGAAGACGCCATTCGCTTGCTCTCGACGACGAAGCCCGACCTGGTTCTGCTCGACGTGACCCTGCCCGATATGCGCGGCTGGGACGTGCTGGACAAGCTGGCCGAAGACGGCAACAAGCTGGACGGCGTGCCGGTCGTCATGCTCACCTCGCACACCGAACTGACTCACCGCGTCATCGCCCGCTTTCAGGGCGTGACCGCCTACCTCAACAAACCCTTCGAGCCTTCGGTCTTGCGCGACCAGGTTCGGGAGGTGCTTGGCCTGACGACGTGACCGCTTCGCGTTCGCGTTCCATCGCCCTCATTCATTATTCGACGCCGCCAATTGTGGGCGGCGTCGAAAGCGTGCTGGCGCATCACGCCCGGCTGATGGCGGACGCCGGGCATGACGTTCGGGTGCTGGCCGGGCGCGGCGAACTCTGGGACGAACGCATCCGGCTGATTCGACTGCCGCTGATGGACTCCCGCCACCCTGAAGTGCTGGCCGTCAAAACCGAACTGGACGTGGGACGCGCCCCGCCCCGGTTTAGCCGCCTCGTCAAAGAAATCGCCTCGGTTCTGCATCCCGCCCTCGCCGACGTTGACATCCTCATCGCCCACAACGTCTGTTCCCTTCACAAAAATTTAGCCCTCACTGCCGCCCTGCATTCCCTCCGCCAGACTGCCGCCTTCCCCAAGCTCATCCTCTGGCATCACGACCTGGCCTGGACGACGCCGCGTTATCGTTCTGAATTACACGACGGCTGGCCCTGGGATTTACTGCGAATGGATTGGGGCGGGCGTCACGTGGTTGTCTCCGAGTTTCGCCGCCGTGAGTTGGCCGGCCTGCTTCACATCTCTGCCCAGTCCATCGTCGTCGTTCCCAACGGAGTCGAAACCAGACATCTGCTCAAACTTGAACCGCAAACTCAAATGCTGTTTGAAAAGCTGAAGCTGGCTGAGGCCGAGCCGCTCCTGCTCTTGCCTGTCCGCCTCACACCGCGCAAAAACATAGAGCTGGCTTTGCGCGCCCAGGCCGAACTGCGCCGCGACCTGCCGCAGGCCGCCCTCGTCGTCACCGGCCCCGAAGGCCCGCACAACCCGGCCAACGCCGAATACAAACGAAGCCTTCTGACTTTGCGGGATGAACTGGGCTTGAAGGGCGTTGCCCACTTCGTGGCCGAGCACGCCGACGCCCTGAGCGGAGCCGAAGGGTTGCCCGACTCAGTGGTGGCCGACTTTTTTAGACTGGCCGATGCCCTGCTCCTCACCAGCCGCGAGGAAGGATTCGGCATCCCACTCCTCGAGGCGGCCATTGCCCGCCTCCCGATCTTCTGCGCCGACATCCCGCCTCTTCGCGATCTGGGCGGCGAGGATGTGACGCGCTTCTCGCCGGAGGCTGAACCAAAAATTGTCGCCGGCCTGATAGCTTCGCGCCTGCAAGCCGACCCGGCTTATCGTTTTGCCGTTCGCGCCCGCCAAAGGTTCACCTGGGAAAAAGTTTACAACGAGCACATTGCGCCGTTGCTGAAAGGAGCCGATCTGTGAAGAAGCATCGCTTTACCTCGCTTCGCTCTGCTCTGGCGCCGGTTGTCTACGATTGTGATTACGATACAACCCTGGCCGCCGCCCGCGCCCTGGCGCCGGACGTGGTGCTGGTCGGTCTGGTGCCAATGCCGGCCGGTGAACCGTTGAGCGCCGGGGCGACCAAAGCGCGGCACGTGCGAAAACTTCTGCGTGAGCTGGCCGATGGCGTGCAGGTGCGGAGCAAATCGGCGGTGCTGGTCTCGCACACGCCCTGGGCCGACTTGTTGGAAGTGATCGAGTCTGAGAAGCCGGACTTGTTGTTGCTGGAGTGGCGATGCCAACTGGACTCGCTCTGCGTGACTGTGGCCGAAGTGCTGGCCCGCCCGCCGTGCGACGTGGCGCTGGTGCGCGGGCCGTTCCCCAAAGAGCCGGGCCGGGTGCTAATGCCGGTGCGCGGCGGGCCGCACGCCGAACTGGCGCTACGAGTAGGTTTAAGTTTGCGCCCTCGACAACTCACCGCGCTTCACCTGACCCTGCAGGATCAGGCCGCGACCGACGCGCCCTTTCGCGGCCTGGAGCAGGTGTTGAAGCGTTTGCCCGAGGTGCAAACAGAGTCGGCGCCCACCGCCGACCCGGCCGGGATAATTTTGGGGCGGGCCGGGGCGTTTGATCTGGTGGTGATAGGGGCGACGGCTCAACCGTTGCTGAGCAACGCCTCGCTCGGCCCGGTGGCCGACCGGGTTTTGCAAGAGTCGCCGGCGGCGGTGATGGCGGTGAAGACCCGCCGCCCGATGCCGCCCACGCCGCTTGACGAGATGGCCGGGACGCAGGCGATTTCGATTCTGGTGGACAAGTGGTTTGCCGAGAACACGTTTCACGCCGGCGAGTTCGCCGACCTGAGGCGCTTGCTGGCCCTCAAAGAGAAGCAGAGCCTTAAGATCAGCCTGGCTCTGCCCGCCTTGAATGAGGAAGCCACCGTGGGCCGGGTGATCGAAACAGTAAAGCGGGCTTTGATGGACGAAACGCCTTTGCTGGACGAGATCGTGTTGATCGATTCAAATTCCACCGACCGGACGCGGGAGATTGCCAAATCGCTTGGCGTGCCCGTTTACATTCATCAACAGATTTTGCCCGAGCTGGACGCGCGGCGAGGCAAGGGCGAGGCTTTGTGGAAGAGTCTGCTTGTGACTGAGGGCGATATTATTGCCTGGGTTGACACCGACATCGTCAACATCCATCCGCGTTTTGTCTATGGCATCATCGGGCCGCTTCTGCTCAACCCGCTCATCCAATTCGTCAAAGGCTTCTATCGCCGCCCGCTCAAAGTGGGAGACAAGACTCAGGCCGGGGGCGGGGGGCGGGTGACCGAGTTGACGGCCCGGCCCTTGCTCAATCTGTTTTATCCCGAACTGTCGGGCGTGATCCAGCCGCTGTCCGGCGAATATGCCGGCCGCCGCTCGGCGCTGGAGCAGTTCTCGTTTTTCTCCGGCTACGGCGTGGAGACCGGGTTGTTGATTGACGTGTTTGAGAAATACGGGCTGGGGGCGATTGCCCAGGTGGACTTGCTGGAGCGCATCCACCACAACCAGCCGCTGGAGGCGTTGAGCAAGATGTCGTTTGCGATCCTGCAGGCCGTGATTCGCAAGCTGGAGCGGCGTTACAACCGCGCGATTTTGGACGACGTGAACAAATCCATGAAGTTGATTCGTCATCAGTCTGGCAACTACTTTTTAGACGTAGAAGAGATCGTAGAGCGCGACCGCCCGCCGATGATCGGAATGCCGGAGTACGCGGCGCGGAGGAAAGACCGGCCATGACATTGCCTTTTCTTGAACTCCTCAAGAATCGAATCAACTTGCGCCAGATCCCATTTAGCGAGCGCGGCTCACGGCTCATGGTCTTTCACGCCGATCATCATCTCGCCGTGCGGCTGGCCGAGCGCTGGTTCAAACGCGAAGGCCAGCTCTCGGCCTATCGCAATCGTCCGCCCATCGTGGACGAATGGCGCTTCACCGACGGTGAAGGCCGGGCGCTCGACTTTGAACTGACCACTTATCCTCATCGTATTGATTGCCAGACTGCCCTCGGCGCTTTCACCATTTGCTTTGTGGATGCCGAGACTTTACTGATCGTTCTGCCGCCCGCCGTCTGCGGCCTGACCTTCCGCGCCAACCTGGATCGCGCCCAAACCGACCGGCGTGGCGGCGTTCTGCGCCTCACCGGCGACATCCGCCGCAACATTGCTTACACTACCAATGCCCGTTTGTTGAAGAACGAGACGACCGCCGTTGACGGCGGGAGCCAGTTGATTCGTTTATCGTTTGACGCTTCACCGGGTGGCCGGTCACTGCTCGTCAACATCACCCCGCGTCTCGGCTTCAACCGGTGGATACCTGAGCCGGCGGTTGCCCTGGAGTCGGCGGCCAAACGCTGGCACGAGTGGTTTGCCGCCGCGCCCGAAGTGGCCGGGCCGTATCGCGCCCAATATTATTACGCCTGGTGGATCATGCGCGCCGGGCTGATCTCCACCCGCTTTTACACCACCCGCGAGGCGATGACGCCGTCCAAGATTCACTACGTGGGCGTGTGGCAGTGGGATGCATATTTCCACGCCCTGGCCTATCGCCACGTTGACCTGAAGCTGGCGAAGGATCAGATTCGCATCGTGCTCGATCATCAGCGGGAAGACGGCATGATCCCGGACGCGGTTCACGACGAAGGCACGGTGACGCGCCTGACGTTCCCGGTGGAGGCCGACGTGACCAAACCACCGTTGGTGGCCTGGGCGGCCTGGAAGTTGTTTGAAGCCGACGGCGACCGCGAGTTTCTCGACGAGATTTACGAGCCGATTGTGCGCTGGAACAACTGGTGGTTTGAGAAGAACGACCTGGACGGCAACGGCCTGTGCGAATATCAGCATCCGTTTTCGTCCGGCCTCGACGACAGCCCGCTGTGGGACGAGGGCATGCCAGTGGAAGCGCCCGACCTGAACACTTATTTGTGTTTGCAACAGGAGTCGTTGGCGAAGATGGCAACCATCATCGGCGAAAAAGCCGACGCTGAGATGTGGGCCGGGCGGGCCGAGGCGCTGGCCCAGCGGATAATTCGCTCGATGTGGGATGAAGAGGCCGGGTTGTTCTGGGCCAGGAAGGGGGGAGCGCCGATTCGCGTCCGCACCCCGTTCAACCTCTTCCCGCTCATCACCGGGCGCATGCCGTCCGAGATCGCAACCCGCCTCGTCGGCCACCTCACCGACAAGAATCAGTTCTGGCCGCAGTTTCCCGTGCCGACAGTAGCACTCGACGATCCTAAATTCGATCCTTTACAAATGTGGCGCGGGCCGACGTGGGTGAATGTCAACTATTTGCTGATGGAGGGTCTGGAGCGGGCGGGTTACGACGACCTGGCCCGCGAACTTCGGCGCCGCACTCTGGCCATGATGCTGGCCGGAGACGATGTCTACGAATATTACAACCCCAACACCGGCGAAGCCCCGCCCAAAGCCGCTTCGATCTTCGGCTGGTCGTCGGCGTTGTTTATTGAAATGGCGATCAGCGAATCGAAGTTGTTGAATATGTAGAGCGAGTTGCCCGCTTCGCGTCGCTCTACATTGTGCTTGGCTAAATGTCTCCCGGTTCGTCGGCCATGCGCACCAGCCTGGGGGTGAACTTGCCAATGATGTCCACCAGATCGCTTTGGGCGGCGATGATCGACTCGATGGGCTTGTAGGCCTGCGGCGCTTCGTCCAGCCCGCCGCCGAGCAGGGTAACGCCGCGTTCGCGCAAATAAGCATCGCGGGCAGTCTTGGTGATGCTGTGGATGGCGGCCTTGCGGCTCATCTGCCGCCCTGCGCCGTGCGAGGCCGAACTTAAAGAGTCGGCTACCCCTTTGCCCCGAACCACGTAACCGGCGTCGCCCATCGAACCCGGAATCACGCCCAGCACGCCCGGCCCGGCCGGAGTCGCGCCCTTGCGATGGACAATCACTTCGCTTCCGTCCGGAGATTTTTCTCGCCAGGCAAAGTTATGATGGTTCTCGACGACGACGAGTTCCTTGAGGCCGGCGGCGGCGGCCACCCGATGATGAATGACGTAATGGTTGGCCGAGGCGAACTTGCCGGCCAACTCCATCGAGAGCCAATACTCTTGCCCTTCTTCCGAGTCGAGTGAGAGCCACGAGAGGTGGCGGGCGCTCTTGTCGAGCGTTGGATGTTTCTCCATCGCCAGCTTCGAGTAGAAGTCGGCAATCTTGAAGCCGACGGAGCGCGAGCCGCTGTGCGAGAGCAAAGCCAGATACTCGCCCGCCTTCAATTCCAACTCCGGCGAATCCTGCTTGAGGGTGAACGTGCCCCACTCGACAAAGTGGTTGCCGGTTCCGCTCGTGCCAAGTTGTCGGTGAGCATTGTCTTGCAGTGAGCGAAGCAGGCGGGTCGCGTTCCAGGCCGGGTCGTCGAGCACGGCGTGCTCGGCGCGGCGGTTGCCCTTCCATTCTGCGCCCATGCCGAACTGTGTTTGCTCCAGCAGTGACTTCTCGAACTGGCCCGGCTTCTGGCCGATGAGGTGGGGTGAGACAGAATATATAGACAGGCGCATTCGGCAGTTATGAACAAATACTCCTGCTGAAAGCGCGAAGTTGTGATGTTGAGGAACGACGAGGCAGTAAACATCTTGACGCGCTTCTACACGTTGCACGGATATAACTTTGTGATTGGAGAGTTTGCCGGTGATCCCAGCCATCCAATGTGCACGATGCCATCGGCCAGAGTAGTTTTGCTGGATTCGGACGTAGCCCTCGTTATCCCGTTGAGAATAAAAGGGCATAAGCGATTGCCCTGCCCCAAGCTCAGAAGCCTTTTGATAGGCGCCGTCTCGCAACATAAATTCGTGCTCAGGCGTGCAAAGGATTTTTTCACCGTTGTCAATCGTCACTTCAACAAGTTCGGCGTTCTCTTGGGTCTTAATCGCGGTTGCCAGGGCTATAACAATTTTGCCATCCGGCTTGCAGGCATACACGTAAAACGGTTCCGTTCTCTTGGCGAGATCAGCCAAAGTGTAATCCTTCCCATCCAATAGAGGAACTTTCGTATCTCCGACGAAGCACGCAATGTCCACGCCCACGGCGTAAGGGATGACGGTGTTTTGGGTGGCGAGGACGCCGCCGATGGGCAGGCCGTAACCCACGTGGGCATCCGGCATCAACGCCCCGGCGGCGCTGATCGGCAGGCGCATGGCCGAGTCCATCTGGCGCAAGGCTTCGCCGTCAATGTGTTCTTCGCCCCAGACTCGGTATTGAAGCGGGAGCGAACGCAGAGTATCATCCTGCTTTGAGGCTTCACGCTGCGCCAGCCGCAAACATTCGCGGGCCAGGTCGGCCAGGAGCGGGTCGGCCAAAAAGTTGCCGGGGTTCTGGCGAACCGAGTCGAGGCGGGCCAGGATCGCGTCCCGGTCGCCGAAGGTGTCGGCTTCCAATTGTTCGGCAACGGCTTTAGCCAGGCCGATGATCTTGCCGTCGGGCCAGCCGTTGAGTTTGAGAATCTTTCCCGAAATCATACCAACGATTATACGCCATTGATTCCAACTATGAGATAATTTTCGGCCACAAAGCATTCAACTGAGGAACGAGTCAAATGTCCATTCGTCCGGTGAGCATTGTTGGGATCGGTCAGGTTGAGGTTGTCAAAGCCAGCCCGCAGAGTTTGCGCGAGTTGGGCGCGCTGGCGGCGCGCAAGGCTATGGAAGACGCCGGGGTGGAGCGGGTGGACGCCCTGTTCGCCGGCAACATGTTGAGCGACGAGCTTCAGGGACAAAAGCACGTGGCGGCCCTGATTGCCGATCAGGCTGGACTGCACGGCATTGAGGCGTTGGAGGTGAAAGCGGCCACGGCCACCGGGGCCGCCGCCTTGCGCATGGCTTACTTTGCCGTAGCCAGCGGCGAGGCTAGTTTGGCCATTGCCGTCGGCGTGGAGAAGATGAGCGAGGGCGTGGCGACACCGGCATTAGCCAAAGCCCTCGACGCCGAAAAAGAATTGCCGGGCGGCGCGACCCTCATCAGCCGCAACGCCGAGTTGATGCGGATGTATCTTGACCGCTACAAAGCGCCGGAAGACGCCTTTGCCAATTTCTCCGTCAACGCCCATCGCAACGCCCGCACCAACCCCAATGCCCTCTTTCGCGACAAGCGCATCACAGCGCGTGAGGTGATGGCCTCACGCCTCATCAGCCCGCCGATCCGCCTGCTCGATTGCGCGCCGATTTGCGACGGGGCGGCGGCGGTGGTGCTGGCCCCTCAAGCCGAGGCGCGGGCTTACTCGGATCATCCGGTTCACATCCTGGCCTCCAGCGTCGCCACCGATCGTTTCCGCGTTTTCGACCGCCGCGATCCCTTGTGGCTTGAGGCGGCTTATACCTCGGCCCAGGCCGCCTTCCGGCGGGCCAACATCCACCGCAACGACGTGGACTTGTTTGAAGCCCACGACGCCTTCAGCATCATGACCTGCCTGCTGTTGGAAGCGACAGGTTACGCCAAACAAGGGCAGGGGTGGCGGCTGGCCGCTGAGGATCAGATCAAGTTGCGCGGGCGGATTCCAATTGCCACAATGGGCGGCCTCAAAGCGCGCGGCCATCCCATTGGCGCAACCGCTCTCTATCAAACTTGTGAGATTGTTTTGCAACTTACAGGACGGGCTGGAAAGAATCAAGTGCCGGGTGCCCAAATCGCCATGCTTCAAAGTGTGGGTGGAGCGGCCACCACCGTCCTCACCCATTTGTTTGGGATGTAAGAAAGAGCCTCTATTTCCAGAGTTCAACTTATCAGGTATCCTTTGCTCACTTTGGAGAAAGGCAAGCTGACCTAAAACATGAGCGGAGTTTTCGGAATTGTTGATCCTGAAAGAAGAATTGAAGCCGGCCTGCTGGCAAAGAAAATGGCCGCCAGCATGTCGCACCGCGACTGGTATGTGAATGATATTTGGGCGGACGAAACGCGCAACCTGGCCCTGGGCCGGCTCGGCATTGGCATCTTCAACAAAGCGCCCCAGCCAATCTGGAACTCAGACCGAACGATTGCGCTGGTGATGGCCGGCGAGATTTACAAAGTGAGAGGCCGGGACGTGAACGACGGCCAGCCACCTGAACAAACGGCGCTAACACTTTACGAAGAGTCGGGCCACGACTTCGCCAAACATCTCAACGGCGCTTTCGTCATCGCCATCTGGGACAAGGGCCGAAACCGGGTGGTGATCGCCAATGATCGATTTGGTCTTTATACCCTGTTTTACACCCATCACGCCGGACGGCTGATCTTTGCCCCCGAAGTCAAAGGTATCCTGTGCGACGCAGCGTTCCCCAGGAAGCCGGACATGACGGCGCTGGCGCAATACATGCGCTTCCAGCACTTGCTGGGTGAGCGCACCTTCTTTGAAGACATTCACTTTCTGCCCAACGCCTCAACGCTGGTTTACGATCTGAACTCAGCGACTTGTGCCATTACGCCCTACTGGACTTTCAAGGATATTCCTCACCGCCCCAACATTGAATTCGGCGAAGCCGCCGAGGAGGTGGGCCGCCTGATGCGCCGCGCCGTCCGCCGCCTCTCCGGCGATCACTATCGCCCCGGCGTCTATTTGAGTGGCGGCCTGGACTCGCGCACCATCCTCGGCATGATTGACCGCCGGCCAGTGGCCTCGATGACCTTCGGAGTCAAAAACTGCCGCGATGTTGTCTACGGTCGCCAGATCGCCGAGGCCGTTGGCAGTGACCACCATTGGACAGAGTTGAAGGATGGAAACTGGATCAAAGACAACGTGGATTTTCACCTGGAGCTAACCGAAGGCTTCCACAGTTGGATTCACGCCCACGGCCTTAGCTCCCTGCCTCTGGCCCGCCAGGTCATGGATTTGAATCTCACCGGCTGGGACGGCGGCACGGTGATGGGCCACGATGATTCCATTGAGCCGCTTCAGACTCAGGCGGTTGACGATCTGGCGCTGACCACCCGGCTGTTTTATCTCTTCAACCAAAAATACACCTGGCCGTCGCTGACCGAAGCCGAAGAGCAGGGCCTTTACACTGAAGCGGCCTGGAAACAAATGAAAGGCCTGGCCTTCGATTCGTTTCGGGCAGAACTCGCTCACTACCTTGATCACCGCCCGGACGTGCGCGGCGAATATTTCTACATCCGGAATCACTGTGACCGCCTGACCCGCAACATGGTCACCTTTGCCCGTTCGCACATCGAAACCCGCTTTCCGTTTTTTGATTACGATCTGTTTGAGTTTCTATACTCCATCCCGGCAACAGTGCGCGGCCACAAGAAGCTGTACCGGGCACTGATCCAGCGTGAGACGCCCAACCTGGCCTACATTCCCTACGATCACGATGAGTTTCTCCCCACCACCCGCGCCCTCATCCGGGAGACGCACGCCGTAGCCGTCAAACTTAAGCGCCGGTTCAACCGCCACGTGCGCCCGATGTTTACCGAGCACCCCACGCTTTACGCCGATTACGAAAACTACCTGCGCACCGACCTCCGCGACTGGGCCGAATCGATCCTCTACGATCCGCGCCTGGCTGAGCGCGGCTTGTTTAGGCCGGAGTTGGCGCGCTCGCTTATGAACCGCCACCTCTCCGGCCAGGAGGAGTGGACGATTGGCAAGATCGCCCCGATCATCACTTACGAAATGATGCTCAGACGGTTGTATGATTAGGGCCGGATGACGACCCAATCTGCTTCCAGTTTGTGGCTTGCCCGACCGACTCCTAAACCTCAGGCCCGCTTGCGCCTGTTCTGCTTCCCGTTTGCCGGCGGCGGGGTGGCCGTGTTTCGCGGCTGGGCGCAAGCTCTGCCGCCCGATGTCGAAGCCTGCTATGTTCAATTGCCGGGCCGCGACAGCCGCCTGCGCGAACCGCTTCACAACCGGCTTCTATCATTGGTTGACGTTCTGGCCGAGGCCATGCTTCCATATTTAGATAAGCCTTTCGCATTCTTCGGCCACAGCCTGGGCGCGCTACTCTCTTTTGAACTGGCTCGCGTCCTGCGAAAACGCCGGGGGCTGAACCCGGCCCATTTGTTTGTGTCGGCCCGCCGCGCGCCCCAACTGCCCGACCCGCTCCCGCCGATCCACCCATTGCCCGAAGCAGAATTCATTGCCGCCCTTCGCCAGCGTTACGACGGCCTTTCTCTGGCGTTCCTGCAGGAGCCGGAGCTGGTGCAAATCTTTTTGCCCGTCTTGCGCGCCGACCTGGCGATGGTCGAAACGTACAATTGTCAGCCAGACGATCCTCTGGCTTGCCCCATCTCGGCCTTTGGCGGTTTGAAAGACGGCACGGTGAAGCAGGAGGCACTGGCGGCCTGGCGCGCTCAAACGCAAAATGTGTTTGCAATGGAGATGTTTCCCGGCAACCATTTCTTTTTGCAAAACGATCAGGCGCTTCTCCTAAAGAGTCTGTCGCGCCAACTTGAGCAAACTCTGACTCATCTGACCTGATGACGATTGACGATGCCTGGCCCTCGCCGCCGGCCAGCCCGGCGCTGAGGGGCAACGACGTTCACCTGTGGCGGGCTGATCTGAATCAGCCGAGCCGGGTCCTTTCGCAACTGGCCCAAACGTTGAGCGCCGACGAGCACCAGCGGGCCGAACGCTTTCACTTCGACGTTCATCGCCATCATTTCATTGTTGGGCGCGGGTTTCTCAGAACGGTGCTCGCCAGTTATTTGGGCATTGAACCTGATCAGGTGCAGTTCAACTACGGGCCGCAGGGCAAGCCCGGCCTGCAAAACAGTGGCGGCTTCCCCGGCCTCCAATTCAATCTGGCGCATTCCCACGAACTCGCCGTGCTGGCCGTGACTCAGGATCGAGAGATCGGCGTTGATGTCGAATACATCCGCCCGGTGCTCGACATGGAACAGGTGGCGGCCCGGAATTTTTCGCCGCGCGAAAACGTCATTCTCAATTCTTTGCCGGTGAGCGAACGGCAACCGGCTTTCTTCACCTGCTGGACTCGCAAGGAGGCTTACATCAAAGCGATTGGCGAAGGACTCTCGCGGCCCCTGGATCAGTTTGACGTGTCGTTGACTCCGGGGGAAGCCGCCAACTTGTTGTGGGTGGCCGGTCGCCCCGAAGAAGCGTTACGCTGGTCGCTTTGTGAGTTGGATGTTGGGGCGGGCTACGTGGCCGCGCTGGCCGTTGAGGGACAGGACTTGAGTATCACGAAGTGGCAATGGCAATCCTTCAAATAAAGAGACCCTGGGATGCAAAAGAAACCTTGACGAGATATTGACCAATCTTTGTCACAGACATCTTAACTTATAAGCCGGATACTCCTAATCCAAATAACTAGCCATAAGCTTCTTCACAGAGGTGAAAAAACCCGCGAAGAAGTTTTTCTATTCTTTCTTTAGCGATGACCATGAGTCTGCCCTCCACCTCAGATGAAAGCCGGACACAAGCTGTTGAGCCAATCGCCATCATCGGCATCGGTTGCCGCTTCCCCGGCGGCGTGAACAGCCCGGAGAGTTTTTGGAATGCGCTGGTGAACGGCCTCGACGCGATCGCCGAAATTCCAGCCAGCCGGTTTGATGTAGACGCATTTTACGACTCCAAACCGGCCACGCCCGGCAAGATGATGACTCGCTGGGGCGGCTTCCTCGACGACATTGACAAGTTCGACGCCCTCTTCTTCGGCATCTCACCGCGTGAAGCCGATCGCATGGATCCGCAACAACGCCTGCTGTTGGAGACGGCTTGGGAGGCATTGGAAGATGCCGGGCAAGCGCCGGATAAACTGGTTGGCAGTCAGACCGGAGTCTTCGTCGGCTTGTGGCTCAACGATTACGAAGCGCGGATGTTCAACGACCCGGCGCTAGTGGACTTCTACATGACCACCGGCAGTGGCCGTTACTCGGCCTCGGGCCGGCTCTCTTACGCCTTCGGTTTTCAAGGCCCCAGCTTTACGCTCGACTGTGCTTGCGCCTCATCGCTCGTCGCCGTTCACCTTGCCTGCCAGAGCCTGCGAACCGGCGAATGCTCGCTGGCCCTCGCCGGCGGCGCAAACGTCATTCTCCAGCCGCACATCACCATCGCCTACTCACAATCCAAAATGATGGCCCCCGATGGCCGTTGCAAGTTCGGCGACGCGCGCGCTGATGGCTACGTTCGCAGTGAGGGCGCGGGCGTGGTCGCCCTCAAGCGCCTCTCGCAAGCCATCGCCGACGGCGATCCGATCTACGCCGTCATTCGCGGCAGCGCCGTCAATAATGATGGCCGCACCAGCGGCTTTCTGGCGACGCCCGGCCAGGAAGGCCAGGAAGAAATGCTGGTCAAGGCTTATCGCCACGCTGGTGTTGACCCAAGCCGGGTTCACTACCTCGAAGCGCACGGCACTGGCACAGCCGCCGGCGACCCTGTCGAACTTGGCGCGCTGGGTGCGGTGCTTGGCAAAGGTCGTTCTCCCGATCAGCCCTGCATCGTCGGCTCGGTGAAGACCAACTTCGGCCACACGGAGGGCGCGGCGGGCGTGGCCGGCCTGATCAAAGTTGCTCTGTCACTCAAACACAAACAGCTTCCGGCGACGCTTCACCTGCAAACGCCCAATCCCAACATTGCCTGGGACGACTTGAAGCTCACTGTGAAGCCGACGCTGACACCCTGGCCTGCCGACTCCGGCCCGCCCACTGCTGGTGTGAGTTCCTTTGGGATTGCGGGGACAAACGCGCACGTCGTTCTGCAAGAAGCGTCTGAGACACCAAGTGTCTTGCGAAGCACCCCGAAGCGAAGCGGAGAGGGCGGGACACTTGGTGTCTCGGAAGATGGAGTGTATTTGTTGCCGCTCTCGGCCCACACACCCGAAGCCTTGCAAGCCCTGGCTCGCGCCTACCGCGACTTACTGTTCACTGATAACTGTTCACTCCACGACATCTGTTACACCGCCAGCGTCCGCCGCGCGCATCACGAACATCGTCTGGCCGTTGTTGGCCGCTCAGGAGATGAACTTGTCCGCCAACTGGATGCTTTCTTGAACGACCAGCCATCTGCCGGCCTGTCTGCTGGCCGCAAGAGCGCCGAGCGGCAACCCGGCGTTGTCTTTGTGTTTCCGGGTCAGGGGTCGCAGTGGTTCGGCATGGGGCGCGGACTGCTGACGAGCGAGCCGGTCTTTCGTGAAACGCTGGAACGTTGCGACCAGGCCTTTCGCCCGTTTGTAGACTGGTCGTTGCTCGAACAGTTGACGGCCAACCCGGAGCAATCACGTTTGAACGAGATTGACGTCATTCAGCCGGCGTTGTTCGCTATCGAAGTGGCGCTGGCCGCGCTCTGGCGGTCGTGGGGAATCGAGCCGGACGCAGTGGTGGGCCACAGCATGGGCGAAGTCGCCGCCGCCCACGTGGCCGGCGCTCTCACCTTAGAAGACGCGGCGCGTGTCATCTGCCAACGGAGCAAATTGCTCAAGCGGGTGGCCGGGCAAGGCGCAATGGCCGTGGTCGGGTTGTCGCTGGTTCAGGCGCAAGAAGCCGTGCTCGGTTACGAAGATAAACTCTCGATTGCGGTCAGCAACAGTCCCAAATCTACGGTGCTCTCCGGCGACCCGGCGGCGCTCGAAGCAGTGCTGGGCGCTCTCCGCGCCGGCAACGTCTTTTGCCGCCCGGTGAAGGTGGACGTGGCCTCACACAGCCCGCAAATGGAGTCCCTGCGCGCCGACTTGCTGGCCGCGCTGGACGGCCTGCAACCGCGAGCCGCCTCAACACCGATTGACTCGACGGTGATTGACGCCACCACCGACGGCTCAACCTTCGACGCGAACTACTGGGCGAAAAATTTGCGCCAGCCGGTGCTGTTCTCGAACGCCGTTCAACGCCTGGCGAAAGCGGGCCACACCGTCTTCATTGAAATGAGTCCCCATCCGATTCTTCTGCCGTCGGTGGACGAAACACTGCATCATCTCAACCAGACCGGCCACACCGTGCCGTCTCTGCAACGCGAGGCCGACGAAAGCGCGGCCATGCTCGGCGCGCTTGGCGTGATGTACACGCTGGGCTACATGCCCGACTGGCGCAAACGCTTCCCGAACGGCGGGCGGCACGTTCGTTTGCCGGCCTATCCCTGGCAACGACGGCATTTCTGGTTGGAGGCCGGAGCGGCCACTTCAACCACTCGCCCGGCCTGGGCGTTGGCTGGCGCTGGCGATCCTCTCCTCGGCCACCGCCTGCCAGGCCTGGCCCACCTGCCCGGCAGCCACTTCTGGCAGAACAAGCTCGACGGGCGCTTTCGCAAATATTTGCGCGCCCATCAACTTGAAGTCACGGCTTCGAGCCTTTATGTTGAGATGGCTCTCACAGCGGCCAAGACAGTGTTTGAGGGACGAGTATGTACCGTCAAGCAAGTTGTGATTCATCAGCCCTTGCCTGAAGACGGCGAATCGGAATCTCAAATGATCCTGACTCGCGATGATGACAATGCCGCCTCGTTCCAGATTTTTAGCCGGGTCGGGGAAGCCGACTCTTGGAAGTGTTGCGTCAGCGGCAACATCGGCGTTTGGCCGTTTGAAGCCGACTGGCTTTACGACCTGACCTGGCAGGCCAAACCGCGTGCTTCAATGCAGAAGCGCGTTGACGCTCCAGGCCGCTGGCTGATTTTGGCAGATGAGGGCGGGCTGGGCGCGGCGCTGGCGAAACTGTTGGAGGCAAAAGGCGAGACTTGCGCCCTGGCGCTTGCCGATGAAACAAATATCGAAGACTTATTGACCAAGCCACATCGAGGCGTCATTTACTTAAGAGGGCTGGAGGCCACGCTGGACTCAGTCACCGCAAGTTGTGAAAGCGCCCTGCGTTTGATGCAGGCCTTGCCGCGAAATGAAGGGGCGAGGCCGCGCCTGTGGCTGGTGACGCGCGGCGCTCAACCCGTGAAGCCCGAATCTTTGGCGCTCGCGCAAGCGCCACTGTGGGGTCTTGGGCGGGTGATGGCGCTGGAGCATCCAGAGTCCTGGGGCGGCCTCGTTGATTTGCCATCCGTGACGACAACCGCCGAAGATGCTGTCACCCTGCTCGACGAAATTTGGGAATCGGATGGCGAGGATCAGATCGCCTTCCGCGATGGCGAACGTTACGTAGCCCGACTGGAACGGAGCCGCGAGAAGCCGGTAGAGGCGCGCCCACTGACTCTTCGGCCTGACGCCACCTACTTGATCAGCGGCGGCCTGGGCGGTGTTGGTTTGCAGGTCGCCCGCTGGCTGGCCGTCAACGGCGCGCAACACCTCCTGCTCACTGGCCGAACCGGATTGCCTGAGCGCAGTGAGTGGAAGACCGTTTCGCCGGACAGCAAATTTGGCAAACAAATTGCGGCGGTGCAAGCTCTCGAAGAACAGGGCGCAACGGTGACGGTTGCCAAAGCCGACGTTGCCGACTTGGCGCAGATGACCGAGTTGTTCCGGCGCACAACGCCGCCGGTGCGCGGCGTTATTCATGCCGCCGGCCTGACGACCAATAAACCGCTGAAAGAATTGGATGCCGACTCCTTTCAGGCCATCCTTCACCCTAAAGTGTCGGGAGCCTGGGCTTTGCATCAACTGACTCAAAAGATGGCGCTGGATTTCTTCGTCATGTTCTCGTCCGGCGCATCGGTTTGGGGTTCGCAGGGTCTGGCTCATTACGCCGCCGCCAATCATTTCCTCGACGCCCTGGCTCATCATCGTCGCGCCTCAGGCTTGCCCGCCCTTGCCGTCAACTGGGGCTGGTGGGCGGGTGACGGCCTGGCAACCGATGATCTGGCCCGCCTCTTCACTCAGGTTGGCCTGAGCGCCATGCCGCCGGAAAAAGCGGCGGCGGCGATGGGCTACTTGTTGGAAACGGGCGCGACTCAACAAGTGGTAGCCGCCGTTGATTGGGGTATTTTCAGACCCGTCTACGAAGCCCGGCGCACCCGACCGCTACTTGAACATCCGGCCGCCCTCACAAAAACGATGACCGAGCCTTCTGCAAAAGCGCCTGATGGGTTTGCCCGGCGCTTACAGGAGGCCGCGCCGCACGAACGATCGGAGATTCTGTTTGGCTATGTGCGCGAACAGGTTGCCAGAGTTCTGGGCTTTACGACGCCTGAGTCGCTTGATGCGCGACAGGGCTTTTTCAAAATTGGCATGGATTCGATGATGGCGGTGCAGTTGCGAACCCGGCTCGAAGTTGCCCTGGGTTGCTCCCTGCCGCCGACGGTTGCCCTGGAATACCCGACGGTGGAGACCATGACCCACTATCTGGCCAAAGATGTGCTCAAGCTGGCCGCGCCCGAACCGGCCAAGCCTCGGCCTGAACTTGCCGCCGCGAGTGACGCGCAAGAAAAAGCAAAGCTGGACATGCTCTCCGAAGATGAATTGATCACCATGCTTGACGATGAGCTTGGCGCAATTGATGATCTGATAAAGGATGGCAGATGAGTAATCGCCCAGAGCCGATTGATTATCAGGCCCGTCTGAAAGAGGCGCTGGTGGCCCTGCAAAAGATGCGGGTCAAACTGGAATCCCTTGAGCGTTCACGCCATGAACCCATTGCCGTCATCGGCCTGGGGTGTCGCTTTCCCGGCAACGCCAATTCGCCGGAAGCGTTCTGGCAATTGATGGCCAACGGTGTGGACGCCGTCCGGGAAGTTCCGCCCGAACGCTGGGATGCTGAGGCCTATTACGACTCTGACCCGGACACGCCGGGGAAAATGGTCACCCGCTGGGGCGGGTTTTTAGAGGCGGCTGACCAGTTCGACGCCGCCTTCTTTGGCATTGCGCCGCGTGAAGCCCGGAAAATTGATCCACAACAACGGCTGTTGTTGGAAGTTGCCTGGGAGGCGCTGGAGCGCGCAGGCCAGCCGCCGGCCGGCTTGATGGGCAGTCGAACCGGAGTGTTTGTCGGCGTCAGTTACAACGACTATTTGCTTTTGCAGAATAACCCCGAAGACATTGACGCTTATCGTGTGACCGGCGCTTCACTCAACGCCGTCGCCGGTCGGCTTTCTTACATTTTTGGTTTGCACGGCCCCAGCTTGGCGGTGGACACCGCCTGCTCGTCGTCGTTGACGGCGGCGCATCTGGCCGTGCAGAGTTTGCGAAGCGGCGAGTCGGACATGGCGCTGGCCGGCGGCGTGAACCTGATCCTGACTCCGGACCTGACGATTGGCACGTCGAAGGCGAAGATGATGGCCGCCGATGGCCGTTGCAAGACGTTCGACGCCCGCGCCGACGGCATGGTTCGCAGTGAGGGCTGTGGCGTTGTCGTCCTCAAGCGCCTCTCGGACGCCCAGGCAAACGGCGATCCCATTCTGGCCGTCATTCGCGGCACTGCCGTCAACCAGGACGGCTTCAGCAGTGGCTTCACCGTGCCCAATAAGCTGGCCCAGGAGATGATGCTCCGGGCGGCGCTGGCGAACGCCCGAGTCGAGCCGGCCCAGGTGAGCTACGTGGAAGCGCACGGCACCGGCACACCGCTGGGCGACCCGATTGAAGTGCGGGCGCTGGCCGCCGTGCTGAGTCAGGGGCGGCCCAAAGAGTCGCCCTTCATGCTCGGCTCGGTCAAAACCAACATCGGCCACGCCGAGTCGGCGGCGGGGGTGGCCGGATTGATCAAGGTCGTGCTGGCTTTGCAAAACGAGGAACTGCCGCCTCACCTGCATTTGCAAAGCCTCAATCCCAACATCAACTGGAGCGCAGTTCCCGCCGTCATCCCCACCCAGCGCACGCCCTGGGCGGGCGGCGACCGGATCGCAGGCGTGAGTTCGTTCGGGGCCAGCGGCACCAACGCCCACGCCGTCGTGGCGGCGGCCCCGGCCTCCGATCCAACCCCGGCTGTCGAGCATTCATCTTATCTCCTCACGCTTTCAGCCAAGACCGACTCTGCCCTCAAGCAACTTGCCGAGCGATACGAGCATTACTTGACAAAGCCTTCGGCCTCGCTGGCCGACGTGTGTTTCACTGCCAGCGCCGGGCGCTCACATTTCAATCATCGTCTGGCCCTCACGGCGGAGTCGGTTGAGCAGGCGCGTGAGAAGTTGTCGGCCTTTCTCGCCGGGCAAACGACGGGCGGTCTGGTGAGCAGTGCTTTGCCGGGCCGGACTCAGCCAAAGGTGGCGTTCTTGTTCACCGGGCAAGGCTCGCAATATGCCGACATGGGCCGCAAGCTTTACGAGACCCAGCCCGTCTTCCGCGAGACGCTCGACAGGTGCGACGAATTGCTTCGGCCCCACCTCAATCAATCTCTCCTCTCTCTTCTCTATTCTCCTTCAGAGTTGCCTCTGCTCGATCAGACCGCTTACACCCAACCGGCCCTGTTCGCGATTGAATACTCTTTGGCGAAATTGTGGCAGTCGTGGGGCGTCCAGCCGTCGGCGGTGATGGGCCACAGTGTGGGCGAGTACGTGGCCGCCTGCGTGGCCGGCGTGTTTAGTTTGGAAGACGGTTTGAAACTGATCGCCGAGCGTGGCCGCCTGATGCAGGCCCTGCCTGCCGGCGGAAAGATGGCGGCCATTTTGGCCGACGAGGCCCGGGCGCGAGAGGCGGTTGCCCCGTATTCGAATCGTGTCGCCATCGCCGCCGTCAACGGCCCGCGCAACGTCGTGGTCTCCGGCGAGGGCGAAGCCGTTGAGGCCATCCTGCAAAAACTGGAAGCCGACGGCGTTAAGACACGCCGTCTCAACGTCTCCCACGCCTTTCACTCGCCGCTTATGGAACCGATGCTCGACGCCTTCGAGTCGGCGGCTCGTGAGGCGCAGTTCAACGCGCCGCGCCTGACGCTGTTCTCGAACGTCACCGGCCAGCCCTTCAAATCCGGCGAACTTCCGGACGCCGCTTACTGGCGGCGGCACGTGCGCGAGGCCGTGCGCTTCTCGTCGGCTATCGAAGCCATGGACGCGCAGGGCTTTGAATTGTTTTTGGAGCTTGGCCCCAGCCCGACCCTGATCGAAATGGGCCAGCAATGTTTGCCCGACGGCGCGGGCCTGTGGCTCTCTTCATTAAGAAAGAAGCGCGACGGCCGGTTGCAAATGCTCGAAAGTTTGGGCGGCCTCTACGCGCGCGGCGTGGACGCCGACTGGCCGGGTTTTTATCAGGGTGAGTCGCGCCGCCGCGTGATATTGCCCACCTACCCTTTCCAGCGCGAGCGTTACTGGCTCCCGGCTTCGGCACGGCGAACGACGGCGCCTTCTGCCAGCCGTTCCCTGCCCGGCCAGCGACTGCGCTCCGCCGGAAAAGAAATTGTCTTTGAGACGGCGCTCGGCGCTGACCAACCCGCCTTCTTGAATGATCACCGCATTTTTGGGACGGTGGTTCTGCCCGCTACCGTTTACGTGGAACTGGCGGCCTCTGCCGGGGCGGCGGCTCTTGACGCTAACGGTTTCACCGCCGTTTCTGTGGAAGGCCTGATCCTTCATGAAGCTCTGACTCTGCCGGACGAAGGCGCGCAGACCCTTCAAACGGTGATCACGCCTGAGTCGGCAGAACTGGCCTCGTTCAAAATTTTCAGCCTGACAGATGAAAAGACCGGGGCGTGGCGTCTTCATGCCAGCGGGCAGGTGCGGGCAACGCTTGCCAGCAACCCTGTTCCAGTTAAATTAGAAGAGGCGCGAGCGCGTTGCCGCGAAGCGATTTCTGCCGAAACACACTACCGGCAAATGCGTGAACGCGGGCTGGACTTCGGCTCTCGCTTTCGGGGCGTGAAGCAAATTTGGCGGCGCGAGGCTGAAGCCCTGGGCGAGATTCAATTGCCCGATACGTTATTGCCCGAAGCTGATGTCTATAAAATTCACCCGGCTCTGCTGGATGCTTGTTTGCAAGTGGCGGCCACGATCCTGCCCGACGGCGCAGAGACTTACCTGCCCATGGGCGTGGATCATTTTCAGCTTCACAGACGCCCTGAGGTTCACCTGTGGAGTCATGCCCGCCTGCGCCCTGCCGATGGCGCAAACACCCAGACCGTGACCGCCGACGTACAATTGCTTGATGAGGCCGGGAACGTCGTCGCCGAAATCAAAGGCTTCCATCTCAAACGCGCCAGCCGTGAAGCCCTGGGACGCGCGGGTGAGCGTAGCGAGCGCAACTACGACGACTGGCTGTACGAAGTCGAATGGCAACTCAAGCCGCTTGAGGCGCAAGGCAAACCGGACGGGCAAGGCAAGTGGCTCATCCTCGCCGACTCGCAAGGCGTGGGTGAAACACTGGCGAAGCGATTGGCGGAGTTGGGCGAGACTTGTGAGACCCTAAGGGTCTTGCGAAGCACCCCGGAGCGAAGCGAAGTGGGCGAGACCCTTAGGGTCTCAGACCAGTTGCTGAGTCAGCAAAACTGGCGCGGCATCGTTCACCTATGGAGTCTCGACGCCAACTCCGAAACCGCCGACCAGGATTTGGTTTGCGGCAGTGCGCTTCAGCTCGTGCAGGCCATCGCCAAAACGCAAGCCTCAACGCCGCCGCGCCTGTGGCTGGTCACTCGCGGGGCGCAGGCGGTGAACGACGAGCCGGTGGCAGTGGCGCAATCGTCACTGTGGGGCCTGGGCGGCGTGATTGCGCTGGAGCATCCCGAACTGCGTTGTGCGCGAGTCGATCTGAGTCCGGCGAGCGACGAAACCGAGTCGCTTCTGGCCGAGTTATGGTCGAATGAAACCGAGACTCAAATTGCGTTGCGCCGCGAGGGTCGCTACGTGGCCCGCCTGGCGCGAGCGACGAACGCAGAGAAGCGCCAACCCGTTCAATTACAAATTACCAACTACGGCACGCTGGACAACCTCACGCTTCAACCCGCCTCCCGCCGCGCGCCCGGCCCCGGCGAAGTTGAGATACAGGTGCATGCCACCGGCCTGAACTTCAAAGAAGTGTTGAACGTTCTCGGCATGATCGGCGAAGACGTGCCGCTTGGCAACGAGTGCGCGGGCACGGTGGTCGCAGTCGGCGAAGGCGTGAGCCGCTTCAACGTCGGCGACGAAGTGATTGCCCTCGCCCCGCACAGTTTCAGCACCTTCGCCATTGCGGACGCCGATCTCGTGATTCACAAACCGGCGGCGATGAGTTTTGTCGAGGCGGTCACCATTCCGATCACCTTCCTCACCGCTTACTACGGCCTGCATCATCTGGCGAAGATGAGGGCGGGCGACAAGGTGCTTATCCACGCGGCGGCAGGCGGGGTGGGGCTGGCGGCAGTGCAGTTGGCCCAACGCGCCGGGGCGGAAGTCTTCGCCACCGTTGGCAGCCCCGAAAAGCGCAAGCACCTCGAGTCGCTCGGCGTCGCACGCGAGCGCATCATGAACTCGCGCGCCCTCGACTTCGCCGACGAGATCAAAGCGGCCACGAACGGGCAGGGCGTGGACATCGTCCTCAACTCGCTGAGCGGCGACTTCATCGCCAAGAGTCTGTCATCGCTCGCGCCGAATGGCCGCTTCCTCGAAATTGGCAAGCGCGGCATTTGGAGCAAGGAGCAAATGACGCAAGCCAGGCCGGATGTGTTCTACGCCGCTTTCGACCTGACCGACACCATTCGCGCCGACCCGGCCTTCATTCAAACAATGCTTCAAGAATTGCTGGCCGCCTTCGCCGACGGCTCGCTCAAGCCACTGCCGCGCCGCGCCTTCCCGCTCGGCGACGCCGCCAGCGCCTTCCGCTACATGGCGCAAGCCAAACAGATCGGCAAGGTCGTCATCACCCAGCCTCATCCGGTAACGATTCGCGGCGATGCTTCTTACTTGATCACTGGCGGCCTCGGCGGACTTGGATTGCGCGTGGCGCGATGGCTGGCCGATCAGGGGGCGCAGAATCTGGTGCTGGCGGGCCGCCGCCAACCCGGTGAAGCCGCCTCTCGCGTGGTGAGCGAATTACAGGCAATGGGCGTCCACGTTCAGGTCGCGCAAGTTGACGTGGCGAAGGCCGATCAGATTCAAAAACTGCTCGCCGGTATCGAGCCGCCGTTGAAAGGCATCGTTCACGCCGCCGGCGCGCTCGACGACGGAATCCTGCAACAACAGAACTGGCAGAAGTTTACCAACGCAACCGCGCCCAAGATTGACGGCGCGTGGAACCTGCACACGCTCACTCAGCATTTGCCGCTCGACTTCTTTGTAATGTTCTCCTCGGCGGCGTCGCTGTTAGGCTCGCCGGGGCAGGGCAACTACGCCGCCGGCAACGCCTTCATGGACGCGCTGGCGCATTACCGCAAAGCGCAAGGCCTGCCCGCCCTCAGTATCAACTGGGGAGCGTGGAGCGAGGTCGGCATGGCGGCGGCGCTGGAGGGTCAGGATCAGCGGCGGTGGGCGGCGCAGGGCATGGGCGCAATGACGCCGGAGCAGGGCATGGCCGTTTTGGGGCAACTGCTCAGTACTGCTGAGTCGGCGCAAATCGGAGTCCTGCCTATCAACTGGACAACGTTGAGCCAGCGCGGCAACGTGTCGCCTCTGCTCTCAGACTTGATCGCTCAGGCGCAAGCCAAACAAACGCAACCGGCCAAAGACCAGTCCG
Source organism: Chloroflexota bacterium (assembly GCA_016197225.1). Taxonomy (NCBI): domain Bacteria; kingdom Bacillati; phylum Chloroflexota; species Chloroflexota bacterium. The sequence goes on along the minus strand of JACPWC010000080.1, from coordinate 21,659 downwards.
AAATTTTGAGCCGCCTGGCCGAGATTTCACCGAACAAGAAGTTGTCGGTGTTGGCGGCGCACGTGCGTGAGCAGGCCATCAGAGTGCTGGGCCTGAATCCGTCGCAAGCCATTGACCCGCGCCAGCCGTTGAACGAGATGGGACTCGACTCGCTGATGGCTGTCGAACTGCGAAACGCGCTCGGCCAGTCGTTGGGCCGGACACTGCCCGCGACCCTCCTCTTCGATTACCCGACTCTTGAAACTTTGGCCGGGTACGTGTTCGACGACGTGCTGGCCTTGAAAGACGGTCGGGCCGAAGAGGAAGCTGAAGTGAAACAGGAAGCCGACCAACACGCGGCGGCGGTGGCCGAGTTGGAACAGCTTTCGGATGATGAAGCTGAAGCGTTGCTGTTGGCTGAACTGGCGAATTCAAAGACAAAGCAAGCACCCTGAGCGGAGGCCCGTCCTTCGACTTCGCTCAGGATGCTACTGCTCGTAAGCAAGGGAATTTAGATGATCAACGCCAATCAAACAGAGACGGACACCACTGCGAATCTATCGCCCGTGAAGCGGGCGCTTCTCGAAATCCGCGAACTGCGCGAGAAGCTGGATCAGGCTGAACGACAGAAGACGGAACCCATTGCTATCGTCGGCCTCGGTCTCCGATTCCCCGGCGGCGCGAATGATCCTGAGTCGTTCTGGACTCTTCTGCGCGACGGCGTGGACACTATCGCCGAAGTGCCGCCGGAGCGTTGGGACATCAATGCTTACTACGACGCCGACCCCGACAAGCCGGGCAAGATGTCCACCCGTTTCGGCGCGTGGCTGGCCGACGTGGACAAGTTCGACCCCTACTTCTTCGGCATCGCCCCGCGTGAGGCGGCCAGCATGGACCCGCAACATCGCCTGCTCCTTGAAGTAAGTTGGGAGGCGCTGGAGCACGCCGGGCAGTCGCCGGAAAAATTGATGGGCAGTCAGACGGGCGTGTTCGTCGGCATCAGCAACAGCGACTACTTTCGCATGGTCTACGCCGACCCGGATCGCATTGACACTTACGCCGCGACCGGCAACACCTACAGCGTGGCCGCAGGCCGCCTCTCGTACTTGCTCGGCCTGCACGGGCCAAACGTGGCGATTGACACGGCCTGCTCGTCGTCGCTAGTGGCCGTGCATCTGGCCGTGCAAAGTTTGCGCAAGGGTGAATGCAATCTGGCGCTGGCGGGCGGCGTCAGTGTGATCCTGACGCCCGAAGTTCACATCAACTTCTCTAGGTCGCGGATGATGGCCGCCGACGGGCGGTGCAAGACGTTCGACGCGGCGGCGGACGGCTACGTGCGCGGTGAGGGTTGCGGCATGATTGCCCTCAAGCGACTCTCGGACGCGCAAGCCGACGGCGACAACATTTTAGCCGTCGTTCGCGGGGCGGCCATCAACCATGATGGCCGGAGCGGCGGCCTCACCGCGCCGAACGGCCCGGCCCAGGAAGCGGTGATTCGTGAGGCGCTGGCGAACAGCGGCGTTGCGCCGCACGAGGTGAGTTACGCCGAAGCGCACGGAACCGGCACCTCGCTCGGCGACCCGATTGAAGTGCGGGCGCTGGGCGCAGTTCTCGGCCAGGGTCGAGAGGCGGCCAACCCGTTGATGATCGGCTCGGTGAAAACAAACGTCGGTCATCTGGAAGCGGCGGCGGGCATCGCCGGACTCATCAAGGCCGTGCTCGCGCTTCAACACAAAGAGATTCCGCCGCACCTTCATTTGAAGACGCTTAGCCCGTTCATCCCCTGGGCCGACTTGCCAATCACTGTTCCCACCCAACGCGCGCCCTGGGCTGGCAAGCGCATCGCCGGTGTCAGCTCCTTCGGCTTCAGCGGCACGAACGCGCATATTGTTTTGGAAGAAGCGCCGGTGGTTGAACGCAAAACTGCGGACGTTGAGCGGCCACTGCATTTATTGACTCTCTCGGCCAGAAGTGAGACGGCGCTCAAAACGTTGAGCCGCCGATTTATCAATCAACTTGACTCTCAATCGCTGGCCGACGTTTGCTTCACCGCCAACTCTGGCCGCTCCCACTTCGCTCACCGGCTGGCCGTAGTCGCCGACTCTGTTCCTCAGGCGCGAGAGAAACTTGTTGCCTTTGTTGAAGGGCGCGAGTCGCTTGGTATGGCGAGTGGGCACATGATCCAACCGACCCCGCCCGAAGTCGTCTTCATGTTCACCGGGCAGGGCGCGCAGTACGTGGGCATGGGCCGCCAACTCTACGAGACCCAGCCTGTTTTCCGAAAGACACTCGACAAGTGTGATGAATTGCTTCGTCCGCACCTCAACCAATCTCTCATCTCTCTTCTCAACTCTCAACCGTCGCCGCTCGACGAAACGATGTACACCCAACCGGCTCTGTTCGCAATCCAGTACGCGCTGGCCGAGTTGTGGAAGAGTTGGGGCATCGAGCCAACCGTTGTTCTCGGCCACAGTGCGGGCGAGATTGTGGCCGCCTGCGTGGCGGGCGTGTATAACCTTGAAGATGGATTGAAGCTGAGCTACGAACGCGGGCGGCTGATGCAAACCAAGTCGCTGGCGGGCGAGATGGTGGCCGTGTTTGCCGACGAGGCCCGTGTGGCAGAGGCGGTTGCCCCGTTCGCCGACAAGATTTCGATTGCGGCCATCAACGGCCCGTCGAACGTCGTCATCTCTGGCGCGCCCGAGGCCGTTCAGTCGGTCGTCGCTAATCTAAAAGAGGCGGGCATCAAATCGCGGCGGCTGGAAATTTCGATTGCCTCTCACTCGCCGATGATGGCTCCGATGCTCGACGAGTTCGAGCGTGTTGCCGCAACGATCAAATATTCCCCGCCGCGCATCGGCCTGATCTCAAACCTGAGCGGCCAACTGCAAAATGAGTTTGACGCCGGCTACTGGCGGCGACACATTCAACAGCCGGTGCGCTTCGCCGACTCGCTGAAGACGTTGCACGAGCAGGGCTACAAAGTGTTCGTGGAGATCGGCCCCAAGCCGACTCTGCTGGGCATGGGCCAGCGGTGCTGGCCGGGCGGCGAGGGCGCGGGCCTGTGGCTGCCGTCTTTGCGCGACGGGCGGAGCGACTGGGAGCAAATTCTTGAGAGCCTGAGCGCTTTGTACGTTCGCGGCGCGAGCGTGAACTGGGCCGGCTTCGACAAGCCGTACTCGCGCCGGCGCCTGCCACTGCCCACTTATCCGTTTGAGCGTTTGCGTTATTGGACGGACGCGGCGCAATCTCGGCCTGAGCCGAAGCGCGACGTTTGGGAATCTGTCGTGCGGGCGGGGCAGGGCCAGGCGGGACAAGGCCCGCTCGATCTGACTCTTTCAACTTACTCGGCCAAGTGGGACTGTTTGCACCGTTTGACCGTTGCCTACGTGGCCGCCGCCTTCCGCGAGTTGGGCGTTTTCGGCAAGGCGGGCGAGAAGCAGACGGCAGAGTCGCTGATGGCCCAGTGCAACATTGCCGACACCTATCGCCACCTGCTGAGGCGCTGGCTGGAGAAGCTGGCCGCCGAAGGCCTGTTGACTCAGGATGGCGAAACATTTGTCAGCCTCAAGCCGTTGCCTGATCCCGAACTGACTTCGATTTTGAATGAAGCGCGGGCGACGCTGGCTGACGCTCCGACTCTGTTGAACTACGTCGAAGGATGCGGGTCGAAGCTGGCGGCGGTGCTAACCGGCAAAGAGAGTCCGCTGGAAACCTTGTTCCCCGGCGGCGAGTACACGGTCGTCGAATACATTTATCGCGATTGGGCAGTGGCCCGCTACTTCAACAGCATCGCCCGCTCGGTGGTCGAAGCGGCGCAGAAGGCGAAAGGCGGCAAGCAACTGCGGGTGATTGAAATTGGCGCTGGCACGGGCGGCACGTCGTCGGCGTTGTTGCCCGCCCTCTCGCCCGACTCGGTTTACCACTACACCGACGTTTCGGACTTCTTCCTGGCTCGCGCCGGACAGAACTTCAAAGACTATGCGTTTGTGCGTTACGGCCTGCTGGACATCGAGCAAGACCCGGCGGCGCAAGGCTACACGCCACACAGCTTCGACGTGGTGGTGGCCGCCAACGCCCTGCACGCCACCCGCAACCTGCATCAGACTTTGCAGAACGCGAGAACGCTCCTCGCGCCAGGCGGCCTGCTGGTGCTGTACGAAGCGACCGATCATCAATCGTGGTTCGACATCACCACCGGCCTCATCGAAGGCTGGCAGTTGTTTGAAGACGACCTGCGAACCGACAACCCGTTGCTGTCGGCGGAGCAGTGGCTGGCGACGTTCCAAGCGAACGGCTTTGACGAAGCGATGGCTTTGCCAGAGCGCGGCTCGGCGGCGGAAATTTTGCGTCAGCATATTTTGGTGGCGCGCGCGCCGTTGACGGGGCAGAGGGCAGAGTCGGCTGAACCGGAGTGGGAAGGGACTCGAACGAATCAAGTTGCCCAATCCGTATCGGCTTCCCCGACTCCGGCTGAGGAGTTGCGGAGTCAGTTGGAGTCGGCTTTGCCCGACGAGCGCGAAGAGTTGCTGGTCGGGTTTGCGCGAACCCAGGTCACCAAAGTCCTGCGAATCGATCCGTCACACCCGCTCGACCGCAAACAGCGCTTGATGGATTTGGGCGTGGACTCGTTGATGGCGGTTGAACTGCGGAACCTGCTGACGAGCGGCCTGGGGCTGGCGCGCAAACTGCCGGCGACGTTGATGTTCGATTACCCGACGGTTGAAGCGATTGCGCGTTATCTGGAGCGCGAGATGTTTGACGGCGAGAAGCCGGCGCAGACTCAGCCGCGCCTCGAGGCGGCCCAGTCCGCGCTCTCGGCAGACGCGATTGAACAACTTTCGGAAGACGAAGTGGAAGCGTTGTTGTTGAAGAAGCTGGATGGGATGACGAAATGACAGACACTTCAAACTCCGCCCAACTCTCGCCCCTCAAGCGGGCGCTGTTGGCGCTGGAGAACATGCAGGCCAAGCTCGATGCCGTTGAGCGCCAGCGAACCGAACCGATTGCCATCGTCGGCCTGGGGCTTCGCTTTCCCGGCGACGCGAACGACTCCGAGTCGTTCTGGCAGTTGCTGCGCGACGGCGTGGACGCGATCTCCGAAGTGCCCGCCGACCGCTGGGACATCAACGCTTACTACGACCCCGACCCGGACGCGCCCGGCAAGATGTCGTCGCGCTGGGGCGGCTTCGTCAAGCGCGTGGCCGAGTTCGACGCCCAGTTTTTCGGCATTGCCCCGCGTGAGGCGGCCAGCATGGATCCGCAACAGCGGCTCTTGCTCGAAGTGACGTGGGAAGCGCTGGAGCACGCCGGCATCGCGCCCGACAAACTTTCCAGCAGTCGCACCGGCGTCTTCATCGGAATCACCACTTACGACTACAGCCAAATCTCTCTCAAGGACGGCCTGACACACCTCGACGCTTATTACGCTTCCGGCATTGCCCACAGCATCGCCTCTGGCCGTCTCTCCTACGTTCTTGGTTTGCAAGGCCCCAGCCTCTCTGTTGACACAGCCTGCTCATCGGCGTTGACGGCGGTGCACCTGGCTACGCAAAGTTTGCGGGCGGGCGAGTCGCGCCTGGCGCTGGCCGGCGGCGTGAACCTGATGCTCTCACCGGAGTTGACGGTCACCTTCTCCAAATATCATATGATGTCTGCCGACGGGCGTTGTAAGACCTTTGACGCCGAGGCCGACGGCTTCGTGCGCGGCGAAGGATGCGCCGTCATCGTCCTCAAGCGCCTCTCGGACGCCATCGCCGACGGCGACAACATCCTCGCTCTCATTCGCGGCACGGCGGCCAATCAGGACGGCCCCAGTAGCGGCCTCACCGCGCCCAACGGCCCGTCGCAAGTGGCGGTGATTCGCGAAGCGCTGGCCAATGGCGGCGTGTCGCCGCTCGACGTGAGCTACGTCGAAGCGCACGGCACCGGCACCTCGCTCGGCGATCCCATCGAAGTCCAGGCGCTCGGCGCGGCGCTGGGCGAAGGCCGGACCGAGCCGCTCATGATTGGCTCGGTGAAAACAAACTTCGGCCATCTCGAGGCCGTCGCCGGAATCGCCGGTCTCATCAAAGTTGTGCTTGCCCTGCAACACAAAGAAATTCCGCCGCACCTTCATCTCAAGACGCCCAGCCCGCACATCCCCTGGGCCGACTTGCCAATTACTATTCCTGCTGAACTCACACCCTGGACTGGCAAGCGCATCGCCGGCGTCAGTTCTTTCGGATTCAGCGGCACGAATGTTCACATCGTATTGGAAGAAGCGCCGACTCTGGCCGTGACCCCTTCGGCGATTGAGCGACCGCTTCATCTTTTCACCCTTTCGGCCAAAGGTGAAGCCGCCGCCCGCGAACTGGCCCGCCGATTTGCAGACTCCCTCGACTCGCGCTCGCTGGCCGACGTTTGCTTCACCGCCAACACTGGCCGGGCGCAACTATCACATCGTCTGGCCGTCACTGCTTCGTCCACCGACGAAGTGCGCCAGAAGCTTTCGGCATTTGCCGGCGGCGACGCCTCCAGCGTGACCAGCGGCGAAGTCTACGGCAATGAACGCCCGAAGATCGCCTTCCTCTTCACCGGCCAGGGTTCGCAGTATGCAGGCATGGCCCGCCAACTCTACGAGACTCAGCCGACGTTCCGTCAAACTCTCGACAAGTGCGATGAAATTCTGCGCCCGCACCTCAACCAATCTCTTCTCTCTCTTCTCTACTCTCAACCGTCTCTGCTCGACCAAACCGCCTACACCCAACCCGCCCTGTTCGCGATTGAATACGCCCTGGCCGAATTGTGGCGCTCGTGGGGTGTCCAGCCGACGGCGGTGATGGGCCACAGTGTGGGCGAATACGTGGCCGCCTGCGTGGCCGGTGTGTTCAGCCTTGAAGACGGCCTCAAGCTGATTGCCGAGCGCGGGCGCTTGATGGGCGCTCTGCCGGCGGGCGGCGAAATGGCCGCCGTGTTCGCCGAAGAAGCGACGGTGACGAAGGCCATCGCAACCCACTCGGAGTCGGTTTCCATCGCCGCCATCAACGGCCCCAAAAACGTCGTCATCTCCGGCACAGGCGAAGCCGTCGAAGCCATCGTCGAAAAGTTGAAGGCGGAAGGCATCAAATCGAAACGGCTCACGGTCTCGCACGCCTTCCACTCGCCGCTCATGGCGCCGGTGCTCGACGAGTTTGAGCGGGTTGCGAGTCAAGTGAGCTTCAACGCTCCCCGCCTTTCCTTCATTTCCAATATTTCCGGCCAACGCCTGCGCGAGGCCCCCGACGCGGACTACTGGCGCCAGCACGTGCGCGGCGCAGTGCAGTTCGCGGCTTCGATTGAAACTTTGCAGAAGCTGGGCTACCAACTCTTCGTCGAAATCGGCCCCAAGCCGACTCTGATGAGCATGGGCCAACAGTGCTGGCCGGGCGATGCTCAACCTGCGTCCTGGTTGCCGTCTCTGCGCGAAGGCCGCGATGACTGGCAGACGATACTCGACAGCCTGGGCGCGCTTTACGTTCAAGGCATCAACGTTGACTGGGCCGGGTTCGATAAAGATTATTTGCGGCGCAAAGTGGTTTTGCCCACCTATCCTTTCCAACGCCAGCGCTACTGGCTCACGCCGGCCAAACCGGCGCAACAGGCCGCACCCGCGCGCGGCGGCAAAACCGTTCACCCCTTGCTCGGCCAACGGTTGCGCTCGGCGCTCAAAGAGATTCAGTTTGAGTCGCAGTTCAGCCTCGACGGCCTGCCTCTCTTGAACGACCATCGCGTTTACGGCGTTGCGGTTCTGCCCGGCACGGCTTACATGGAAATGGCGCTGGCCGCCGCGAACGTAGCTTTGGGCGCGGGCCGGCATGTGCTGGAAGATTTGATCATTCACGAAGCGCTCGTCGTCGGCGAAGACGAGACGCGCTCGATTCAATTTATTCTGAAGTCCGACGGTACGTTCCAGCTTTTCAGCTCCGGCGATGACGACGATTGGCAACTGCACGCCACCGGCAAAGTGCGCGCCGCGTCGTTCGACGGTGAAGCCGCCTCTGTTTCATTGGCCGAAGTGCAAGCGCGTTGCGTCGAGCAGGTTTCCGCCGAAGCGCATTACCAAATGTTGCGCGAGCGCGGCCTGGAGTTTGGCCCCAGCCTGCACGGCGTTCAGCAGATCTGGCGGCGCGACGGCGAAGCGCTTGGCAAGCTTCAACTTACAGCCACGCTCGAAGCCGAAGCCGGCGACTACCACGTTCACCCGGCCCTCCTCGACGCTTGCCTGCAACCGCTGGCTTCCGCCGTGCCATCCAACGGCTCGACCGACGTTTACATGCCGGTGAACATCGAAAGCTTCGTCTTGCATCGCCGCCCCGGCGCGCAGGTGTGGAGCCATGCTATCGTGCGCTCGACAGAAGGCAAGGAAACGCTGACCGCCGACGTGCGCCTGCTCGACGAGAACGGGCAAGCGCTCGGCGAAGTGAAGGGCGTGCACCTCAAGCGCGCCAAGCGCGAAGCCCTCCTGCGTCTCTCCGAAAAGCAGTTGGACGATTGGCTGTACGAAGTGCAGTGGCGGCCACAACCGCGAACCGAGTCGGCGTCGTTCATTCCGGCTCCGGCTCAAATTTCAGAGACGGCCTCTGCTGACGTGACTCGCCTGAGCGCCGAACACGGGTTGGCCGCCTACCGCGAACTCAATCCGTTGATTGACGCCCTGTGCGCCGATTACGTTTTGCTGGCTCTGCATCAACTTGGCTGGAAGCCGAAGGTCGGCCAGCGCGTGGCCGCTGAGTCGTTGGCGAAAGAGTTGGGTGTGCTGGATCAGCATCGCCGACTGTTGGGCCGCTTTCTGGAAATGTTGGCCGAAGATGGAGTCTTGCGGGCAACCGGCTCTGGGTGGGAGGTGGTCAAAGTGGCCGCCCCAACCGAGTCGGCTTTGCAGGCGCGCTACGACTCGTTGCTGAAACAATATCCGGCCTTCGACGCCGAGTTGGCCTTTGCTCAGCGTTGCGGCTCGCAGTTGGCCGGGGCATTGTCGGGTTCGGTTGATCCGCTTCAACTATTGTTCCCGGCTGGCTCGCTCGGCGTGGCCGAGAAGCTCTATCAAGAGTCGCCGTTCGCTCGAACGTACAACGCCCTCATTCAAACGGCAATTGATTCCATCATTGCTCAACTGCCTAAAGATCGAACTTTGCGCGTTCTCGAAATCGGGGCCGGCACCGGCGGCACAACCTCGGCGGTGCTGCCGCGCCTGCCCGCCGGCCGCGCCGAGTACACATTCACCGACATCTCGCCCTCGTTCACGGCCAAAGCAACGCAGAAGTTCGGCGGCTATCCGTTCGTCAAGTATCAAATGTTGAACATCGAGAACGATCCGGCGGGGCAGGAGTTTGAGCCGCATCAGTTCGATCTCATCATCGCCGCCAACGTCATCCACGCCACCGCCGACTTGCGGCAAACGCTCAAACACGTTCATCAACTGCTTGCGCCCGACGGCCTGTTGATGATGAGCGAGATTACGGCCAAACAACGCTGGGTGGACGTTTCGTTCGGCCTCACCGACGGCTGGTGGCGCTTCGTGGACGCCGACCTGCGCCCGTCGTATCCCTTGCTCCAGCGGCGCGAGTGGACGCAGTTGCTTGAAGACTCAGGGTTCTCCGCCTCCGCCATGATTCCGGCAACCGAGGGCGGCGAACTCTCGGTGCAGGCCATCATCATGGCTCGAGCGACGACGACTCTCAAGGGCGACTGGCTGATCCTGAGTGATGCCAACCTCGGCGAGAAGTTGGCCGGGGCCATCGCCGCGCGCGGGGGCAACCCGGTTCTGGCCCGGCCCGGCTCGGCGCAGAATGCCGACGACTTCAGGCGACTGCTGAATGAAAAAGACTCCTGGCAGGGCGTGATTCATCTGTGGAGTCTGGACGTGACAACGCCGGATGACACTTTGGAACCCGCTCAAGCCTTTGCCTGCGGCAGCGCCCTGCATCTCGTTCAGGCCCTGGCCGCCTCTGGTTCGCAGTCGCGCTTGTGGCTGGTCACACGCGGCGCGCAAGCAGTGAACGGCTCGCCGCTGGCAGTTGCTCAATCGCCGCTGTGGGGTCTGGGCAAAGTCATCGCCCTCGAGCATCCCGAACTTCACTGCGCGCTCATTGACCTTGACCCAGCGGCTGACGGCGTTGACTTACTGCTCGCCGAAATTGCCTCGCCCGACTCCGAAGACCAAATCGCGCTTCGCGACGGCGTTCGCCACGCCGCCCGGCTGGCGCACAACGAAGTCAAGAATGAGCCTGAGCATGACCTGGCGCGCCAGCCGGTGGGGCTGGAGCTTTCGCGCCACGGCGTGTTCGACGAGATGAAGCTGAAGCCGCTAACCCGCCGCGCGCCCGGCCCCGGCGAAGTCGAGATTCGGGTTCGCGCCACCGGCCTTAATTTCCGCGACGTGATGAATGCGCTGGCAATGCGCGACGATCCACAGCCGGTGGGGAGTGAGTGCGCCGGGGTAGTCTCCGCCGTCGGCCAGGGCGTCAGTGACTTCAAAGCGGGCGACGAAGTGGTTGCCATTGCCGGCGGCTGTTTCAGCACGTTTGTGATCGCTTCCGCGACTCTTGTTCTGCCCAAGCCAAAAAACCTGAGCTTTGAAGAAGCGGCGGCGATTCCGCTGGCCTTCCTCACCGCGCACTACGCGCTGAACAAGCTGGCCCGCCTCTCGGCTGGCGACAAGATTCTGATTCACGCCGCCAGCGGCGGCGTGGGGCTGGCGGCAGTTCAACTGGCTCAACGAGCCGGGGCGGAAATTTTCGGCACGGCCGGTTCCCCGGAGAAGCAAGCCTATCTCAAGTCGCTGGGCGTTCAGCACGTCATGGACTCGCGCTCGCTCGAATTCGCGGCTGAAATCACGTCACTCACCGGCGGGCGCGGCGTGGATGTCGTTCTCAACTCGCTGGCCGGTGAATTTATCCCAAAGAGTCTTTCGGCGCTGGCTCAAGGTGGCCGCTTTGTCGAAATGGGCAAGCGTGAGGCCTGGAGCCAGGCGCAGGTGGCTGAGGCCCGGCCCGACGTTTCTTATTTCACCGTGCCGCTGGCTGATGACATTGAAGAGCGCCCGACGACCGTCCGGCCCGTTTGGCGCGAGTTGATGGCCGATGTGGAAGCTGGCCGGCTGCAAGCCTTGCCCCTTCGCGCCTTCCCGCTTGAGCAAGTGGCCGAAGCGTTCCGCTTCATGGCCCAGGCCAGGCACATTGGCAAGATCGTCGTGACCCAGCCAGAGGCGGTTGCCCCGGACTCGTTCCGGGCAGAGGCAACGTACTTGATCACCGGCGGCCTGAGCGGGTTGGGCCTGCTGGTGGCCGAGTGGATGGTCGAGCGCGGGGCGCGGCATCTGATGTTGATGGGGCGCAGTGGCCCAACCGAGTCGGCGCGGAAAGTTTTGGATGAATTGGAACTGGCGGGCGCTAAAGTGATTGTCGCTCAGGCCGATGTTTCTGACCGCGATCAGGTAGAGAAAGTGTTGGCGGGCATCAAACAGTCCATGCCGCCTTTGCGGGGCGTCATTCACTCGGCGGGCGTGCTGGACGACGGCGTGTTGGTGAAGCAGGCGTGGAGCCGCTTTGAAACGGTGATGGCCCCGAAGGTGGCCGGCGCGTGGCACTTGCACACGTTGACTCAGGATGCGCCGCTCGATTTCTTTGTGCTGTTCTCGTCGGTGGCCTCTTTGCTCGGCTCGCGCGGCCAGGGCAACCACGCGGCGGCCAACGCCTTCATGGATACGCTGGCGCACCACCGCCGCGCGCGCGGCCTGCCGGCCCTGAGCATCAACTGGGGCGCGTGGGCCGAAGTCGGGGCGGTGGTTAAGCACAACGTCGGCGAGCGCATCCAAATGCAAGGTCTGAGCATCATCGAGCCGAAACAGGGCTTACAGGTGTTGAGCCGGCTCATGCGCCAGGCCAAAGCTCAGGTGGCGGCGATGCCTCTGAACTGGCCGGTCTTCATGCGCCAATTTGCGCCGGGCCGCGAGCCGCGCTGGCTTTCCGAAATGACGGGCCAGGCGCAGGCGCGCGTCGTTGCCGAACAACCGGCGACAGCCGAGCCTGAAATTTTTCGGCAGTTGACCGACGCCCTGCCGGCGCAACAGCGAAAGTTGTTGCTGGGCTACGTGAGCAATCAGGTGATCAAAGTTTTGCGGCTCGGCTCGACTCAGGTCAACCAACGCCAGCCGTTGAACGAGATGGGGCTAGACTCGTTGATGGCCGTTGAACTGCGCAACCTGCTGGGAACCGGACTCGGATTGAAGCGGCAGTTGCCGGCCACCCTCGTCTTCGATTACCCGACCGTCGAAGCCCTGGCCGATTATCTGGCGAAAGAGGCGCTGGCGTTGACCCCGGTTGAGCCGCCACTGATAGAAACGCCGGTCGAACTGGAGCCATCCGGCAACGGAACGGGTGAAGTTCTGGATTCAATTGAAGAGCTTTCGGACGAAGACGTGGACAGATTGCTGGCCGAAAAAATCAAAGGGACACAATAAGCAATGAGCGAGTTTCTGGATCGAATTTCAAAGCTGTCGCCGAAGCGCCTGCAACTGCTGGCGCTGGAGTTGCAAACCAAGCTGGAGACGCTGGAGCGCCAGCGCCACGAGCCGGTTGCCGTCGTCGGCATGGCCTGCCGGTTTCCGGGCGGGGCTAACGACCCCGAATCGTTCTGGCAGTTATTGCAAAACGGTGTGGACGCCATCACCGAAGTGCCGGGCGACCGTTGGGACGTGAACGCCTATTACGATTCTGATCCGGATGCGCTCGGCAAAATGTCCAGCCGCTGGGGCGGCTTCCTGGCAGACGTTGATAAGTTTGACCCGCAGTTTTTCGGCATCTCGCCGCGTGAGGCCGAGAGCATGGATCCGCAACAGCGGCTTCTGCTGGAAGTGAGCTGGCAGGCGCTGGAGAATGCCGGCCTGTCTGCCGATAAACTGGACGGCTCTTCGACCGGCGTCTTCCTGGGTATTTGCAATCGCGATTATGCCCAGTTGTTGCTGGAGCGCGGCCCGCAGGCGATTGACGCTTATCTGGCCTCAGGGAGCGCCCACAGTGTGGCCGCCGGGCGGCTGTCGTACTTCCTCGGCGTGCATGGCCCCAACCTGGCCGTAGACACAGCTTGCTCGTCATCGCTGGTGGCCCTGCACCTGGCCGCGCAAAGTTTGCGTAACGGCGAGTGCCGCGCCGCGCTGGCGGGCGGCGTCAACCTCATTCTTGCGCCGGATGTGACGGTGGCGCTTTCAAAGGCGCACATGATGGCAAGCGATGGCCGGTGCAAGGCCTTTGCCGCCAGCGCCGATGGTTTCGTGCGCGGCGAGGGGTGCGGCGTCGTCGTCCTCAAACGGCTCTCGGACGCCCTGGCTGACGGCGACACCATCCTGGCTGTGATGCGCGGCTCGGCAATTAATCAAGATGGCCGAAGCAACGGCCTGACCGCGCCCAACGGCCCGTCGCAGGAAGCGGTGATTCGGGCCGCGCTCGCCAATGCCGGCGTTGAACCCGGCGAGATGAGTTACGTTGAGACACACGGCACCGGCACTTCGCTGGGCGACCCGATTGAGATGAAGGCGCTGGGCGCAGTGTTGGGCAGGGGGCGGTCGGCGGCTAACCCGTTGCTGATCGGGTCGGTGAAAACGAACGTGGGCCATCTTGAAGCGGCGGCGGGCATCGTCGGTTTCATCAAGCTGGTGCTGGCCTTGCAACATCGGGAGCTCCCACCGCATCTCCACCTGAGCCAACGGAATCCGCACATCGCCTGGTCTGAGTTGCCGATCGCCATTCCCGTCGAACGGACGCCCTGGGCCGCCGACCGCCGCATTGCCGGACTAAGTTCGTTCGGCTTCAGCGGCACCAACGCGCACATCATCGTCGAAGAAGCGCCCCAGCCCGAAATGGCCAAGGCGGACGTGGAACGGCCATTGCATCTGTTGGCGCTTTCGGCCAAGAGCGAAGGCGCGTTGAAAGAACTGGTGCAGGACTATGCGGCTCATTCGCTTGAACCTGTGGCCGATGTCTGCTTCACAGCCAACGCGGGCCGCGCCCATTTCAGTCATCGCCTGGCCCTCATCGCCGACTCTGGCCCGCAACTGCGCGAGAAGTTGAATGACGTTACGGCTGGGAAGAGTCAACACAGCGTGGTGAAGACCACGCCCGAAGTTGCCTTCCTCTTCACCGGGCAAGGCTCGCAGTACGCCGGCATGGCTCGCCAGCTTTACGAGACTCAGCCTTCGTTTCGCAAGACGTTGGACAAGTGCGACGAATTGCTTCGGCCCTATCTCAACCCCTCTCTCCTCTCGCTTCTCTATTCTCCAACGGGGTCGCCGTCTCTGCTTGACCAAACCGCCTACACCCAACCGGCCCTCTTCGCCGTCGAATATGCGCTGGCCGAGTTGTGGCGGTCGTGGGGCGTGGAGCCGACGGTGGTGCTGGGCCACAGCGTGGGCGAGTACGTGGCCGCATGTGTGGCCGGGGTGTTCAGCCTGGAAGACGGCCTGAAGCTGATTGCCGAGCGCGGGCGACTGATGGGGGCCTTGCCCGGCGGCGGCGAAATGGTGGCCGTGTTCGCCGACGAGGCGCGGGTGACGAAGGCGATTGCAACCGCGCCTGCGCCCGAGGCGGTTTCCATCGCCGCCATCAACGGCCCGGCTAACGTCGTCATCTCGGGCGCGGGTGAGGCCGTTCAAGCCGTTGTCAAGACTCTCGAAGCGGGCGGCGTCAAATCCAAACGGCTCGCCGTCTCGCACGCCTTCCACTCGCCGCTCATGAAGCCAATGCTCGATGAGTTCATGCGAGTCGCCTCAGGCATTAATTACTCGCAACCGCGCATTGCCTTGATCTCAAATGTGACCGGGCGGGCCGTGAAGGGCAGTGAGATTGCCAACGCCGCTTACTGGCATCGTCACGTCATGGCCGCTGTTCAGTTCGCGGCGGCGATCCAGTCGGCGCGTGAACTGGGGCCGAGCGTATTCCTGGAGATCGGGCCGGGCACGACTTTGCTTGGGCTGGGGCAGGCATGTTTGCCTGAAGGCGAGGCCGCCTGGTTGCCCTCGCTCCGGAAAGGGCGCGACGATTGGGCGCAGGTGCTGGAGAGTTTGGGCGCGCTCTACGTTCGTGGCGTAAATGTGGATTGGGCTGAGTTCGACCATGACTATCCACGCCGGAAGATCGTTTTGCCCACTTATCCCTTCCGCCGAGAACGCTATTGGTTTGCAGGCGGCTCGCGCCGCGCCGAGCCTGTGAGCCGGGCGCCCGCTCAAGCCGGTTTTGCCGATTGGCTGTACGAGATCGAATGGCAGGAACAGCCGCGGACGATTGGGGCTAATTTTCTGCCCGCGCCGCAGGAGATTGCGTCTCAGGCGCAGTCGCATGTGGCCGGATTGAGAGCGCGCCATCACATTGAAGCCTATGACGAGTTATGGCCCCGGCTCGATGCCATGTGCGCCGCTTATGTGATTCAAGGTTTAAGCAAGCTGGGCTGGAAGTGGCAAGTTGGGCAACGCCTTTCGGCGAAGATATTAATGCAACAGTTGCCTATTCAAAGCCAGCACCGCCGCCTGGTTGAGCGCATGTTGGGCATGCTGGGCGAAGATGGCTTGCTCACCCTGGCCGGCTCCGAATGGCAAGTGCGCCGCCTGTCCGAAACTCAGGACCCGGATGCGATCTGGCAAAAGCTGTTGGCCGACTATCCCGCCCACAGCGCCGAACTAATGTTGACCGGGCAGTGCGCGCAACAACTGGCCGAAGTGCTGAGAGGCGACGTTGATCCGTTGCAGTTGTTGTTCCCCGGCGGCTCGCTCACGGCGGCTGAGAATTTGTATCAAAGCTCGCCGTCATCGCAACTGTACAACACGCTGCTGCGCGAAGCCGTGAGCGCCGCGCTGGCGACATTGCCCGCCGGCCGCCGTATCCGAATTTTGGAGATCGGCGGCGGCACAGGCGGCACGACCTCACACGTTCTGCCAAGATTGCCCGCCGGTCAAACCGACTACGTCTTCACCGACGTCTCGCCTTTGTTCACCAACAAGGCCCGGCAAAAATTTGCCGCTTATCCTTTTGTTCAATATCAGGTTTTGGATGCCGGCAAGAACCCGGAAGGGCAAGGCTTTGAAGCGGGCCAGTTCGATATGATTTTGGCCGCCAACGTTTTACATGCCACCGGCGATCTGCGGCAGACCCTGCGGCATGTTCAGAACTTGCTGGCGCCCGGCGGCCTGCTGGTATTGCTGGAAGGCGTCACCCCTCAACGTTTTGGCGACCTTACGGTTGGCCTGACCGGAGGCTGGTGGTCGTTTACCGACAGCGACCTGCGGCCTTCGTATGCGTTGATCTCGCAGGCGCAGTGGCTGAAGGTTCTGACGGAGATCGGCTTCGAGGGCGTTGCCTGTGCGCCGCAGACTAAAGACAACAGCGACTTCCTGTCGCAACAGGCGGTGATTTTGGCGCGCAAGCCGCTGGCGCAAACTCAGGCGGCGACGGCAGAAGGCAAATGGCTGATCCTTGCCGACGAGGCCGGCCTGGGCGAGCAAGTGGCCGGGCAGTTGCAAACTCGCGGCGCGCAGATCACGCTTGCCCGGCCCGGCCCGGCTTATGAGCGAATGCCCGACGGCAGTTACACATTGAACCCGGCTCGCCCTGAAGATTTTGAACGTTTGTTGACTGTGTCGTCGTATCGGGGCGTTCTTCACCTGTGGGCGCTTGATGCAACTCAATCAGAGACGGCTTCCCCGGCCGGCCTGGACAAGACTCAGATGCAAGGCACGGCCAGCCTTCTACATCTGACTCAGGCGTTGGCGAAGTCCAACAACAACTCGACGGCCCTGTGGCTGATGACGCGTGGCGCGCAACCGGCAGGCGAGCCGGCGCCGCTGGCTGTTGCGCAATCGCCAGTTTGGGGGTTGGGCGGGGTGATCACGTTGGAGCATCCTGAGTTGAATTGCCTGCGCATTGACCTTGACCCGTTCAACCCGGCGGCCCAGATTGAGGCGCTGATGGATGAAATCCTGACTCGCGATTCCAAAGAGGATCAAATTGCCCTGCGCGGGCAAAAGCGTTACGCCCGCAAACTGGTGCGCGGCGCGGTGGACAGTCGGACGATCAACGCTTCAACCACCTTCCGGGCCGAGGCCACTTACCTGATCACTGGCGGGCTGAGCGGCCTGGGCCTGCTGGCGGCGGAGTGGATGGCGGGGCGCGGGGCGCGGCGTCTGGTGTTGATGGGGCGCAGTCAGCCGACTGAAACGGCGCGGGCGGCGCTGGAGAAGCTGACTCGCGCCGGCGCGCAAGTTGTGATCGCGCAGGCTGACGTTTCCAAATTCGAGCAGGTGGAGCAGGTGTTGGCCGACATTGCCTCGTCGGGCTTTCCGCTGGCCGGTCTTATTCACTCGGCAGGTGTTCTGGATGATGGCGTGATCCTGCAACAAAACCGGGATCGCTTTACCCGGGTCATGGCGGCCAAAGTGGATGGCGCGTGGAATTTGCACGTGTTGACCCAGGCCCTGCCACTGGACTTCTTTGTGTTGTTCTCGTCGGGCGTTTCTCTGCTGGGCCGGATGGGGCAGAGCAACCATGCGGCGGCCAATGCCTTCTTGGATGCGCTGGCCCATCACCGCCGGGCGCTGGGTTTGCCCGCCTTGAGCATCAACTGGGGCGGGTGGGACAAAGTTGGCTCGGTAGTGACTCACAAGGTTGGCGAGCGAATCCTCATGGAAGGCCTGGGCGTCATTGAGCCGGAGCAGGGCCTGCAGGCGCTCGATTACTTGATGCGGCAGGCTCAGGCGCAAGTGGCAGTGATGCCAGTGAACTGGCCTGTGTTTTTGCAAAGCTTTGCCAACGGCGTGCCGCCGCTGTTCGCCAAATTTGCGGATCAGGCGCAGACCCCGGCCAGGATCGAGAAGAGGGGGACGACTAAACACAGTCTGACACAGCAGTTGGCGGTTGCTCCGCCGAATCAGCGCCGGGCGGTGCTCATGGATCATGTTCGCGCCCAGGCGGTTAAAGTCCTGCGGCTCGATCCGTCGCAGATCGATCCCGAACAGCCGCTCAATCAACTTGGCCTTGACTCATTGATGGCGGTTGAATTGCGGAACGTGCTGAGCCAGTCGGTGGGGCGGTCTCTGCCCGCCACCCTGCTCTTCGATCACCCGTCGGTCAACGCCCTCACCAGTTATCTGGGCCGCGACCTGCTGGCCGAGCAGACCGAGAAACCAAAGGCCGGGTTGAAGGCGCAGGCTGAGCCGGTCAGGGCCGGGTCGGAACACGATCATCTTTCAGAAGACGAATTGGCGGCTTTGCTGGCCAAGAAGTTAAAGCGGATTGGGTAAAGGAGTCACTCATGAATAATACTTCGGAACAATTGGATCGCCGGGCGCTGTTGCAAAATGCGCTCGTGGCCCTGGAAGAGATGCAAGCCAAACTCGACGCCAGTGAGCAGGCCCGGCGCGAGCCGATTGCCATCATTGGCTTGAGTTGCCGCTTCCCACGCGGCGCGAACAGCCCGGAAGAGTTCTGGCAACTTTTGCGCGACAACGTGGATGCCGTGACCGAAGTTCCGCCCGAGCGCTGGAATGCGGACGAGTATTATGACGCCAACCCGGATGCGATGGGCAAGATGTACACCCGTCACGGCGCATTCCTCGACGCCTTCCCCGACAAGTTCGACGCCGCCTTCTTCGGCATCTCGCCGCGTGAAGCGATCACAATGGATCCTCAGCACCGCCTGCTGTTGGAGGTGAGTTGGGAGGCGTTGGAAAACGCCGGCATGTCGCCAAATAGCCTGGCCGGGAGCCAGACCGGCGTGTTCGTGGGCATGTGCACCAATGACTATTCTCAAATGCAGGCTCGGCTGGGCGGGGTCGAGATCATGGACACCTACTCGGGGTCAGGCGCGGCTCACAGCATTGCCGCCGGCCGCATTTCGTACACGCTTGGCCTGCACGGGCCGTGCGTGACGGTGGACACCGCTTGCTCCTCGTCGCTGGTGTCCATTCATTTAGCAGTCCAGAGCTTGCGGCTTGGTGAGAGCGCCCTGGCCCTGGCCGGCGGCGTGAATCTGACTCTGGGGCCGGATGGGGCCATTGCCACCTCGCGCGGGCGCATGTTGTCTGCCGACGGGCATTGCAAAACCTTTGACGCTTTGGCCAACGGCTACGTGCGCGGCGAAGGGTGCGGCGTCGTCGTCCTCAAACGGCTCTCGGACGCCCTGGCCGCCGGCGACACCATTCTGGCCCTTGTTCGTGGCTCGGCGATTAATCAGGATGGCCGGAGCAACGGCCTCACCGCGCCGCACGGCCCGTCGCAGGAGGCCGTCATTCGCGCCGCCCTGGCCGACGCCAAACTTGAGCCGGGCGACGTAAACTACATCGAAGCGCACGGCACAGGCACTTCACTTGGCGACCCTATCGAAGTCAACGCCATCGGCGCGGTAATGGCCGACTCTCATTCTTTTGAAAACCCGCTGATGATTGGGGCAGTGAAGAGCAACATCGGCCACCTTGAAGGCGCGGCGGGCGTGGCCGGGCTGATTAAGATCGTGCTCGCCATGCAAAACGGCGTCATCCCCTCCAACCTGCACTTCCACAATCCGAACCCGCTCATTCCGTGGGACGAATTGCCGGTCAAGATTCCGACTCAGAATCTTTCCTGGCCGGCCGGCGACAAGAAGCGAGTTGCCGGAGTCAGTTCATTTGGCTTCAGCGGCACCAACGCGCATTTGATTATTGAAGAAGCGCCAATGCGAGAGAAACCGCCCGCGCCGCCGGTGGAACGACCGCTTCACCTGCTGGCGCTCTCGGCCAAAGGGGAAGCCGCCACTCGCGACCTGGCCCGCCAGTTTGTCGAGACACCGAATATCTCGCTGGCCGATCTGTGTTACACCGCCAACACCGGGCGCTCACATTTCTCCAGCCGCGTCGCGCTCACGGCCAACACAACCGAGCAGTTGCGCGAGAAGCTGGCCGCCGTCGCCGACGGCAAAATGCCCGTCAACACCACAGTTGCCAAAGGCCAGCCCCGTGTGGCTTTCCTCTTCACCGGGCAAGGCTCGCAATACGCCGGCATGGCTCGCCAGCTTTACGAGACTCAGCCTTCGTTTCGCAAGACGTTGGACAAGTGCGACGAATTGCTTCGGCCCTATCTCAACCCATCTCTCCTCTCGCTTCTCTTTTCTCCAACGGGGTCGCCGTCTCTGCTCGACCAAACCGCCTACACCCAACCGGCCCTCTTCGCCGTCGAATATGCGTTGGCCGAGTTGTGGCGGTCGTGGGGCGTGGAGCCGACGGTGGTGCTGGGCCACAGCGTGGGCGAGTACGTGGCCGCGTGTGTGGCCGGGGTGTTCAGCCTGGAAGACGGCCTCCGGCTCATCGCCGAGCGCGGGCGGCTGATGGGGGCCTTGCCTGCCGGCGGTGAAATGGTGGCCGTGTTCGCCGACGAGGCGCGGGTGACGAAGGCGATTGCAACTGCGCCTGCGCCCGAGGCGGTTTCCATCGCCGCCATCAACGGCCTGGCCAACGTCGTCATCTCGGGCGCGGGCCAGGCGATTCAAACCATCGTTGAAAAGTTGAAGGCTGAAGGCGTCAAGTCCAAGCGGCTTGTGGTCTCACATGCCTTCCATTCGCCGCTCATGGAGCCGATACTGGACGAGTTTGAGCAGGTGGCGGCGGGCGTGAGCTTTGCAACGCCGCAAATTGGCGTGATGTCCAACGTCACCGGCCAAATGGCGACGGCGGACGATTTGACGAATGCCGATTACTGGCGGCGGCACGTGCGCGGCGCAGTGCGCTTCGCCGACTCAATTCTGGCTCTGCAACAGCAGGGTTACGACTTGTTTATTGAAATTGGCCCCAAGCCCACGTTGATGAGCATGGGCCAGCAGTGCTGGCCGGGCGGGGGTCAGCCGGCCACGTGGTTGCCCTCTTTGCGCGAAGGCCGCGACGACTGGCAATCGTTGCTCGACAGCCTGGGCGCGCTTTACATGCAAGGCCTGAACGTGGACTGGGCCGGTTTCGACGCCGACTACGCGCCAGCGCGTAGCAAAGTGACTCTGCCCACTTATCCGTTTCAACGCGCGCGCTACTGGTTCACTCTGCCTGAGTCGCGTCGTGACGACCGGGCCAGGGATCGCAAAGTGCTACACCCGCTTTTGCACGGGCGCCTGCGCTCGCCGGCTCTCAAAGAGACGGTGTTCGAGTCCGAGTTCAGCGCCGACTGGCCTTCGTTTCTCAAAGATCATCAGATTTATGAAACGGTGATCTTCCCCGGCACAGGCTATTTGGAAATGGCGCTGGCGGCGGCCTCCCAGCTTGGGCCGGGGCCGCTCGTGTTGGAATCGGTGTCCATCCTGAATCCGTTCATGTTGCCTGAAGGCGAAACGCGCGTGGCCCAGGTGGTGCTCTCGCCGGTTGAAGATGGCAGGGCGTCGTTCAAGATTCTCAGCCTGGAAGTTGAAGACAGCACCGACTCGTGGAAGCTTCACGCGACGGGCGAGATCCGCGTGGGCGAAGCGCAAACGGCGCTCAAGAAGATTGACCTGGCCGAAGTCGGCGGCGAGGCGGTTGACGCCGGCGACTATTACCGGAGCCTGAGCGAGTTGGGCGTGGAATATGGGCCGACGTTTCAGGGTGTGAAGAAGTTGTGGCGCGGTGAGGCCGCCGCCTGGGGCGAGATTCGACTCGCCCCGGAGGCCGGCGAGGCCTCGTCGTT
>JACPWC010000079.1 GCA_016197225.1 Chloroflexota bacterium | reverse complement strand
TTGAAGGGGTTGGGAAGGTTGGAAGATAGGCCGAAGACCGGCGCGCCATGCTCGTCAAACTCAGCGTCTTTCTCTCCACCAGACGAGAGCGAAGAACCCGTTGGACTTGCTTCCAGGGCATACAGAGAGTGATCCCCTGACCCCACGTAGAGGGTCCCATCACTGCCCAGCGCCGGCGAGGAGGAAACACCACCCCCAGTTTTGAACTTCCACTTGAGGGAACCGGCCGCGCTGAGCGCATACACAGAGCCATCCCTTGACCCCACGTAGACGGTCCCATCGCTGCCCAGCGCCGGCGAGGAGAAAACACCACCCCCAGCTTTGAACTTCCACTTGAGGGAACCGGCCGTGCTGAGCGCATACAGAGAGCTGTCATTTGACCCCACATAGACGGTCCCATCGCTGCCCAGCGCCGGCGAGGAGGAAACAGAATTCCCGGTTAGGAACTTCCACTTGAGGGCACCGGCCGCGCTGAGCGCATATACATAGTGATCCGCTGACCCCACATAGACGGTCCCATCGTTGCCCAGCGCCGGCGAGGAGGTAACACCACCCCCGGTTGGGAACTTCCACTTGAGCCGGGCTTTATCAGGGCCTCGATAGGGACTCTGGCCCGTATGCCGCACATCATGACCCGCCATCGGCCAGGGAGAATCAGCCAGGGTAAGCGGTGGCCCCGGTGCCACCTGTGGCCCAGTATGGGAGGTCGTATCCCCTCTGGCACTGAGGGCGCCATCGCTGGCGGCAAAGGAAAACTGATGCCTCCCCTCAGACAAACCCGTCCGATATTCGTATACCACCCCCGTTACATAAGTGTTGTCTCCGTGCTGGCGTTTACTCAGGGCTAGAGGGGGATTCGTGTCTATCTTTAGGGCAATGGCAGCAGGTTCATCGTTGTCTGAATCCGCATAGGTGACACTAAAAATAAAAGGGGTCTGCGTGTTCCCGTTTTCTGGGGTCACGCTACCAGCAGACAGGGTTGGGGCCGCATTGGTGAGTTTTGCTCCTAGAGCATACAGAGAGTGATCCCCTGACCCCACGTAGAGGGTCCCATCGCTGCCCAGCGCCGGCGAGGAGGAAACAGC
>JACPWC010000078.1 GCA_016197225.1 Chloroflexota bacterium | reverse complement strand
TACGTTTCATGCAAGTTTTCAGTTTGACGATCGCGGTCAAATTCTTGAAAATCACACCCTTCGAAACCCTTTTGATATTCAAACCATTTGGACAAACCACACCCATCGTTTTCTCACCTATTTTACGTTTTCACTTAATTATTATTTTGGCAGGAAAGATCCATTTGGTTATCACGTGATAAACACCATCATTCATTTATTGAAGCATTGAAACTGGCCTCCGACCTGCAACCCGATTTAATTCTGCTTGACCTGACCATGCCCGGCTTGAACGGTATGGAAACTCTGCCCGTTCTGCGGAAAGTGGCCCCGGCGGCTCGCACCCTCATCCTGACCATGCACGACGACGAAGGGTATCTCAAGCAGGCGCTTCGCTATGGGGCGATGGGCTACGTTCTCAAGAAAGCCGCCGACAACGAATTGATCTCCGCCGTGCGCGCCGTCTTGCGCGGCGAAATCTACGTCCACCCTTCAATGACAAGGGACTTACTTGAGGACCTGCTTGCCACGGCCTCGACGGCTTCCCCCAGCGACCCGTGGGAAACGTTGAGTGAGCGGGAGCAGGAGGTCCTCACCCTGGTTTCCCTGGGCCATACCTCAGCCGAGATTGCCGAGCGCCTCAGCCTGAGTCCGAAGACGGTGGAGACTTATCGCGCGCGCGGTATGGAGAAGTTGAGCCTGCGCTCGCGGGCGGCGCTGGTGCAATTTGCCATTGCTCACGGCCTGCTGACCGACAACGTGACAGGCATAACTGACAAAAGATGATGTCTGTCTCTATACCGATTTAGCAAAATTCGGTTTTATTAGACGCATGACTACGCTATCCAAAGATAATGCCGCCAAAGTGTTTTTGCCAGCCTCGGCGCAGAACGGCTTGCCACGCTCGCTGTCGGCCATTCGCCAACGCCTGGGTTTGCTCAAGTGGCTGGCCCCGACCGGGTTGTTGTTGGTTGTTGTGATTTACGAAATTGGCCCGGCGCGATGGATTCACGACGTTATTGGGGAGACGCACCATTTTTTGGCCGAGATCGTGATCTATGGCTCGGTTGGGCCGCTGTTGACCTTTACGCTTCTGCATTTTTTGGGTCGTTGGCTGGAGGAGCGCGAGACGAGCGATTTGCAAGCTCAGGTGCTGGCCCGCGCCCGCCAGCAAGCCGAAGTGGGGCATCAATTGAGCGATGAGGTATTGCAATCACTCTTTGCCGTCAGCGCCATGCTGGCCTCGCTCGAAGCCGGCGCTGCCGAACTCCTCCCCGCCGAGCAACTTCAGCTTCGTAACGCTCGAACCACGCTGGATCAAACCGTTCAGCAGTTGCAGGCCTACCTGCTTCACAAGCCAGTTTCAAAAGAATAAGCACAGCCCCGCTGTCGGGATTCTCCCCACACGACCGCTGAAAATTGCGGACTTCTCCCTCTGCCCTCCAACCTTCGTTTTGTTTATAGTGACTGTGGCGCACTCCATTTCAGTGCGCTCTAACTCCACAATTCACTGGAAAGGAAGGTTGCTTATGAGTCAATCTGATAACGCCACCGCCGAAAAGCGATTTGATCGGCGCGACTTTCTCAAGGCCGCCGGGCCGATTGTGGCCCTACTGGCCGCGTGGGGAGCCGACCCGGATCGGGTGGTGGAGGCCGTTGCTTCCAAAGCGCCGGCCCGCGCCAATGCCGCGCTCGAAGCCAAACCCGGCGATGATCCTCTCATTCGCATGCAGGCCGAACTGCAAAAGGCGCTACAGAAAAAGCCGGGCGAGCGCCGCTGGGTGATGGTCATTGATCTGCGCAAATGCGTGGGTTGCCATGCCTGCACCATCTCCTGTGTAGTCGAGAACAAATTGCCGCCCGGCGTGGTCTACCGCCCGGTGTTTGAAGAAGAGCGCGGCGTTTATCCCAACGTCACCCGGATGTTCACCCCGCGCCCGTGCATGCAATGCGATAACCCGCCCTGCACTCCGGTTTGCCCGGTGAGCGCCACTTACAAGAATGAAGAAGGCATTGTGCAAGTGGATTACGAGCAGTGCATCGGTTGCCGGGCCTGTATCACGGCCTGCCCTTACGGCGCGCGCACTTCAGACTTTGGTTACACCTACACCGAGGATACCCCGGTGGCCGACGGCCTCATCGTCGGCCAAAATGTCGCCGACGATTACGAGCGCGCCCCCAATTTCGAATATGGCCGGCAATGGGCGCGTGAGAAACACGAGTCGCCGATAGGCAACGCCCGCAAATGCCACTTCTGCTTGCACCGCATCAAAGAAGGCATGTTGCCCGCCTGTGTCTCCACCTGCATTGGCCGGGCCACGTTGTTCGGCGACGCCAATGACCCGGAGAGCCTGGTGTCCGAAATGATCCACAAGCCCAACGTCATCCGGCTCAAGGAAGAGTTGGGCACTCAGCCGCGCGTGTACTATCTCATATAACGAGGAGCGTGAGACATGCAAAACACATCTATTATCAAGAAGGCGCTCTACGGCCTGGGTGCGGTTGCGCTGTTGCTCGGTCTGTGGGGCTTTTACACTCGCCTCTTCGTCGGCGAGCGCGACGTAAACTATGGCTCGTACGTGCCCTGGGGCCTGTGGGTGGCGATGTACCTGTTCTTCGCCGGCATTTCCACGGGCGCGTACATGATCGCCACACTCGACTATCTCTTTGAAGTGCAACTCTTCCGGGGCACAGGCCGGTTCGCGTTGTGGGGCGCTCTGGTTACCATGCCCGCCGCCCTGATGACGATTGGCATGGATCTGGGCCACATGGAGCGAATCTGGAAAGTGTATCTGCAACCCAATTTCTTCTCGCTATTGGCGCAGATGGTTTGGGGTTACTCCATATTTCTGCTGTTGACGGCCCTGTCGTTGTGGTTTGCCACTCGTGAACGGCGCGACTCGCCAATGAAGGTGCTGATGGCCGTCGGCTTGTTCCTGTCTGTCTTCCTCAGCGGCGGTGTGGGCGCTTTGCTCGGCATCAATGCCAACCGGGCTTACTGGCACATCGGCCTTCTGCCGGCGCAGTTCCCGGTCTTCTCGCTGGCCTCGGGCGTGGCGTTCATGCTCATCATCGTTGGCTGGTTCGGCCTGGGTAGCGAAACGAAGCGGCCACAATTACTGTGGGTGTTGAGTTTGCTCTCGGTGGTGCTGGGGCTGGTCAAGGTCTACTTTCTGTGGGTTGACTTTTCTCAGTCGCTATACAGCGGCATTCCCGACAACGTCAAAGCAGTTCAACTGGTGTTGTTTGGCCCCTATGCCTGGGCCTTCTGGGGGTTGCAAATTGCGCTCGGCACAATCGCGCCTATTCTGGTGCTGGTTCAGCCCAGGCTGGCGAAGAACGGCCTCTGGGCCGGGCTGATGGGTGTCCTCATCCTCGTCGGGTTTGCCGTTGCTCGCGCCAACATTGTTTTCCCGGCCCTGACCGTTCCTGAACTGGAAGGGCTGATCACGGCCTTTCACGGCCCACATCTCAATATTGATTACTTCCCGAGTCTGTTGGAATGGTCGGTCACGCTCGGTGTGGTTGGTCTGGCGACTCTGGCCTACATCCTGGGTCTGGATCGTCTGCCATTCCTTTCAGTGAAGACGGAGGTGACAAAATGATTAATAAAGCCCAACACCCAAACGCAAAACCTCAAACTGCTTCCCAGCCCGAAAGCTGTGGCCTGTCGCGGCGCGACTTTCTCAAAGTGGCGGCCACTGCCGCCGGTGGGGCCTTTCTGGGTAGTCTGCCCCACATTCAAAAGGCGCTGGCCCAATCCTCTGCCGGGGCCGATTACATGCTGGCCAAGCCGGATCATCAGATATACTCGATCTGCCAGCAATGTAACACGCAATGCGGGATCAAGGTAAAGCTGTTGGACGGGGTCGCCGTCAAAATTGATGGCAACCCGTTCTCGCCGTGGAACCTGGTGCCGCACCTGCCTTACGACACTTCGATCACGGACACGGCTGTCATTGATGCGCCGCTGTGTCCCAAAGGCCAGGCAGGTTTGCAAACCGCCTACGATCCCTATCGGCTGGTCAAGGTTCTCAAGCGCGCCGGAAAGCGCGGCGAGAACAAGTGGGTGACGATTGACTTCGATCAGGCCGTCACCGAGATCGTCGAAGGCGGCAAGCTGTTTGCCGGCGTGCCCGGCGAAGAGAGCCGCGACGTGGAAGGCATACGAAGCCTGCGCGCGCTCACTGATGTCAAAGTGATGAAGGCCATGAATGACGCCATCAAGGCCATTTGGGCCGAGAAGGATGTCGAGAAGAAGAAGGGGCTGGTTGAGCAGTTCAAGGTGGATTTCGCCGATTATATGGACAAGATGATCGATCCCGACCATCCCGACTTTGGCCCGAAGAACAACCAGATTCTGTACTTCTGGGGCCGCAAGAAGGGCGGGCGCTCGGACATTTCACACCGATTCTTTGGCTCTGGCTTGGGCACAACTAACCGGCTCGGCCACACTACCGTCTGTCAGGGCAGTTTGTACTTTTCGGGCAAGTCCATGAGCGATCAGTGGGACGGCCAGAGTGGCAAGTTCACTGGCGGGGCCAAAGCCTACTGGATGGGCGACACTGCCAGCGCCGATTTTGTCATTTTTGTCGGCGCGTCGCCATTCGAGGGCAACTACGGCCCCACCAATCGCGTGCCGCGCATCACGCAACGCCTGGCCGAGGGCGCTCTCAAGTTTGCTGTGATCGATCCTCGTCTTTCGAAGATTGCGGGCAAGGCCTGGAAATGGTTGCCCAACAAGCCCGGAACCGAAGGCGCAATCGCTCTGGCCCTTATTCAGTGGGTGATCGCCAACGAGCGTTACGATGTCAAGTATCTCGCCAACGCCAACAAAGGCGCGTCCAAGAAGGCGGGCGAACCCACCTGGTGCAACGCCGCCTGGCTCGTCAAGATGGATGTGGAGAAAGGCAAGCCGACCAAATTCCTGCACGGCTCCGACTTGAAGCTGGTGGAGAAGAAGGAAGAAGAGAAGGATGGCATCAAGACCTTCACCTGGGTCGCGTCGGATGGAACCGTCTTCAACACCGATCCGTTCATCGTGTTGGATGCCGACGGCAAGCCGGTGATGTTTGACCCGAACGATGAGGAGAATCCTGTCGTTGCTGGTCAACTGCTGGTGGATAACGTCGCACTCGGCGAGTTTACGGTGAAGAGCGGTATGCAAATCCTCTTCGACTCGGCTAACAAGCACACCCTCGAGGAGTGGGCGGAGATTTCGGGTTTGAAGGCCAGAGACCTGGAGACGATTGCCAGGGAGTTCACCTCGCACGGCAAGAACGCTTGCGTGGACATTCACCGCGGAGTCTCACAGCACACCAACGGCTATTACAACGTTATTGCCTGGTACAACCTGGCCTTGCTCATCGGCAACTTCGACTGGCGTGGCGGGCAAGTGTGGGCCAGCACCTACGATCTCTCCGGCGCAAAAGCTGAAGGCCCATTCCTGCTTGGCAAGGCCGACCCCGGCGCTCTGGCTCCGTTTGGCCTCAGCCTGATTCGCCACGATGTGAAGTACGAAGACTCGACGATCTACGCCGGCCTGCCGGAAGACCAGCATTACCCGGCCAAACGCAACTGGTATCCGTTGGCCTCCGACATCTATCAGGAGATCATCCCCTCGGCCGGCGACGCCTATCCGTATCCGATCAAGGCCGCCTTCATTTACATGGGCTCACCCGTGTACTCGCTCCCGGCTGGCAACGAGTGGATCAAGATCCTGCAAGATGTGAACAAGATTCCGCTCTTCGTCGCCAATGACATCATTGTCGGCGAGACGAGCATGTACGCCGACTACATCTTCCCCGACGTGACGTATCTGGAACGTTGGGAGTTCGGCGGCTCGCACCCCAACATTACCTTCAAGGTTCAGGGCGTGCGCCAGCCCACCATTGCCCCGCTCACCGGCACGGTGACGGTTTATGGGCAGGAAATGGCTTTGCAATGGGAAGCTTTTTTGCTGGCGATGGCCGAGAAACTTGGGCTGCCCGACTTTGGCCCGAATGGCCTGGGCGAGGGCGTGGACTTCAAACACCCTGATGACTTGTATCTGCGAATGGCAGCCAACCTGGCCTACGGCGAAAAGAAAGAGGCCGAAGACGCCGTGCCTGATGCAAGTGATGAGGAGATTGCCAACTTCATTGAAGCCCGCAAGCACCTGCCCAAAGCCGTTTTCGATCCCGAAAGATGGAAGGCCATCAGCGGCGACCTGTGGCCGAAGCTGGTGACGGCGTTGAGTCGGGGTGGCCGGTTCCAGGCTTACGAAAAGGGTTACCCCGGCGACGGCGTTCGCCCCGGATCGTTTGACGAACCTTACATCGTCCCAACCGGCACCAAGTTCGGCAAGTTGATCAACATGTATCTCGAAAAGACGGCGGGCGTGAAGCACAGCGGCACCGGGAAGAGTCTGCCCGGTATTCCGACGTACATTGAGCCGGCTATGGGTTTCGACGGCAACCCGGTGGACGACGGGGCGGAGTACGACTTGCACATGATCACTTACCGCGAAATCTCGTCTACCAAGAGCCGCACGCCCGGCAACTACTGGCTCAGGTCGCTTCTGCCAGAGAACTTCGTGCTGATGAATGCGGCAGACGCCGAGGCGCGCGGTTTGAAGGATGGCGATGCGGTGAAAGTGTCGTCGGCTTCCAACCAAAATGGCGTGTGGGATTTTGGCAATGGCGATCCTCAACCCATCGTCGGCAAAGTGAAGACCGCCCAGGGCATGCGCCCCGGTGTCATCGCCTTTGCGTTGGGCTTCGGCCACTGGGCCTACGGCGCTCGTGACATCACCATCGGCGACACAACCATCAAAGGCGACCCGAAGCGTGTGCTGGGCATTCACGCCAACGCCGCCATGCGCACCGACCCGCTCATCACGAACACCACCCTGTTCGACCCGGTGGGCGGTAGTGCAGTGTTCTACGACAGCAAGGTGAAGCTGACAAAGGTATAAAGGCCGGAAGGTGACGAACATCACCACAAACAGCGATATTTGTCATTAGCCAGGCCCGCCTCAGGTCATTACACTTTCGACAATACTTTGCTTTGTCTCCGAGCCTGCCAGCCTGCCGTGTGTTTACACTCAACGGCTGGCAGGCCGAGCCTCTCGCTGGAGAGGGGCGGCCAGTTGGCCGCCGTGGGCCGAAGATGGAAACACTCCGGCCTCCGCAATTTTGGAAAGGAGACCTTTATGAAATCCCTCTCTCAACTCCTCGAAGAGTCCGCCGCGCTTCACCGCCACCTTTGCCCCCGGCAAGTGCTGGGCGCGCGCATAGGAATGCTGGCTGGAGATGCGCTTGGCCTCGACCTGCCCCAAACCGACAAACGCTTGTTGACCATTGTCGAAACCGACGGTTGCGCCGCCGATGGTATCTCGACGGTCACCAATTGCTGGGTGGGGCGGCGGACTCTGCGGGTGGAAGACTACGGCAAAGTGGCCGCCACTTTTATAGACACTGCCACCGGTCAGGCCGTCCGCATCATTCCACAGCTTGAGGCGCGAACCCGCGCCCGCATTTACGCGCTCGAGGCCCGCAACAAGTGGGAAGCGCAACTTCTGGGCTATCAGCGAATGCCCGCCGAAGAACTGCTTTCGATCCAGCCGGTGTCGTTGAAAGTTCCGGTTGAACAGATCGTCAGCCGCCCCGGCTTGAGAGCAGTCTGTGAGGTTTGCGGCGAAGAGATTATGAACGAGCGTGAAATTGTCCGCGAGGGCGTGACTCTATGCCGGGCTTGCGCCGGAGAGAGTTATTACCTGCTGGCGGCTGAACTGCCTCATCAACACAGCCTGTTCAATTCAACCGCCGCGCAACTCAGCAAGCCTTGAAGCCTCGCCCTGCAAAAGCTGTATACTTCCCTGAAGATGAGCCGGGTTGCGATGACTCGGCTTTTGGCCTTCAGGAAAAATGACTATCAGCCGCACTCAAAACACCAGCTTATATATTTCGATTCCCTTTTGCCAGCATCTTTGCTCTTATTGCGACCTCAACGCCTATGCCGGGCTGAACCACTTGATGCCGGCCTACACGGCAGCGTTGGTGAAAGAGATTCGGCAGGTCGGGCAGGGGGCGATTGACGACGTTCACACGTTATATTTCGGCGGCGGCACACCGTCCATTCTTCCGCTTGAGTCGCTGGCCGAGATATTTGCCGCCCTCCGCGACTCCTTCTCGTTGACTGGCGACTGCGAAATTTCCCTCGAAGCCAATCCCGACTCAGTGGACGCCGCCTGCTTAAATGGGTTGCGGACTCTGGGCGTCAACCGGCTGAGTTTTGGGGCGCAGTCGGCGCAGGCCAATGAGTTGGCATTGTTCGGGCGCACGCACACCTTTGAGCACGTGGCCGAAGCCATGCGGCTGGCACGACAGGCCGACTTTGAGAACATCAGCCTCGATCTGATTTACGGCGCGCCCGGCCAAACGATGGCAAGCTGGCGGGACACACTTCAAAAGTCTATCGCCCTCAACCCCGACCATTTTTCAATTTACGCCCTTTCGCTCGACTTTGGCACGCCTCTGCGGGCCTGGGTTCAGCGCGGCCTCCTGTCCGAGCCGGACTCCGACCTGGCCGCCGACATGTACGAATGGGCCGATGAAGAACTGGAACGAGCCGGGTTTGAACAATACGAAATCTCAAGCTGGGCAAAAGCAGTGAACAGTGGTCAGTTATCAGTGAACAGTGGACTGCCAACTGTTCATTGTTCACTGATAACTGATTACAAATGCAGGCACAACCTTCAATACTGGCGCAACCTTCCCTATCTCGGCCTAGGAGCCGGAGCGCACGGATGCTTTGATGGATACCGCTACTCAAACGTTGCTTCGCCCACAGCTTACGTCCGGCGAATGGAAGAAGGAGCGCCAAAGCCTTTTCCGTTTTCGCCCTCTCTGGCCGAGTCAATCCCAATTGACGCCAGGACTGAAATGGACGAGACGATGTTGACCGGTTTGCGGCTCACTCAGGATGGTGTGGGTTGGGAAACGTTTCAGCAAAGGTTCGGGATGAAGATTGAGGATGTTTATGCGAAGGAAATTGGGGAAATGAAGGAAAGAGGGCTGGTTGAGGCCGACACGGACCGGGTGAAGCTGACGAAGGGCGGGCGGCTGGTGGCGAATTGGGTGTTTGAGAAGTTTGTGTGATGAAGAGCCGCTATCCTCCCATCCGGTTTGGCCGCCTCAACGGTTCTCCGGCGGCAAAGCGGTCGAGCGCCAGCTTAGCTTCCTTCAGTCCTGCCCCGGTGATTTCACGATAGAGAATGGTGGCCTGTACTCGCTTCCCGGCCCGGAAGAGCGCCGCCACTTCACTCAATGTCGGGTCTGAAACCAATGGATCAGGTTTGGGTGCGGTGGGGCGAACAGACTCCGGCACGACGACCGAACTGCCGCAGTATTCACAGCGAATGACGGACTGCTCGCCGGCGTAATCGAGGGCGGCGTTGCAGTTGGGACAGGACAAGCTTTGAGGCGCAGGCATCAATTCTCACGTCCTAACAATTGGAGCGTCAATTCTTTGATCGCCTGCCCCGCTTCGCCGACCGGGCGGGCGGCGGCCAGGCTGGCCAGGGCCAGGTCGGCGTGGCGCTTTTCTTTTTCTTCGCTGAAGGCGCGCGCCCCGCAGGCTTCGAGGGCGGCCACGATGTCGGCCACGGCGGCCCCACCTTCCGACTCGGGACGATAGGCAGTTCGCAGGCCGGGGTTTCGATCCAGCCCCACTAACACCGGCAGGGTTTTCTTGCGCGTCAAAATGTCGGTGGCGGCGGATTTGCCGGTGATGCTACTGTCGCCCCAGATTCCTAGAATGTCGTCACGAATTTGAAAGGCCAGGCCAAGATGCCGCCCGAACTCACGATAGCGCGCGCGCGCGGCTGGCGGCTGAGCGGCGGCCAGGGCGCCGCACTCGGCGGCAGTGGCGATGAGCGAGGCCGTCTTGCCTTCGATCATTTGCAGATAATCGTTGGCGGTGATGTTGCCCCGTGTTTCAAAGGCCATGTCGTGATGCTGACCTTGAGTCAAATGCAGGCAGGTCGTGTCGAGCAGTTGAAGGGCTTCGAGGGCAATGGCCGGGTCGAGGTCGCGCAGGCGGGCGCGCTGGGCGGCCAGGTGGGCGTAGGTGAAAAGCGCGTCGCCGGCGTTGATGGCCTGGGGCGTGCCCCAAAGTTTCCACGCGGTGGCCCGGCCCCGGCGAAGCTGGCTCTCGTCCTGGATGTCGTCGTGGACGAGCGAGAAGTTGTGGATCAGTTCGACGGCGGCGGCGAAGGGCAATGCTTTCTGCCAGTCCCCGCCGGCGGCGGCGGCGCAGAGCAAAGTGAGTGTGGGGCGCGTGCGCTTGCCGGCTACCAGAGGCGGCTGACCTTCGTCAATCCAGCCGAGGTGGTAGTACAACATTCGGGCGTAGTCGTCGGGCGGAGGCAGGCGAAAGTCGAGCGTGGCCCGCAGTTCGGCGTCAATGGCCGGCACGAATTGGGCGATGAAGTCAGTCAACATCAATAAGCGGCAGTTCGCGCAGGGCGGCCAGGTCTTTACAGCCGGTGGCGAAGAGAACAATGCGAATCTCGCGGGCAAGTTCGTTGATGGTTTCGACGACGGCCTCAGCCGACTTGTCGGCGGCTTTGAGGAAGGGGCCGGCCAGGCCGCCGAGGGTTGCGCCGAGGGCGATGCACT
This sequence comes from Chloroflexota bacterium, assembly GCA_016197225.1. Classification (NCBI taxonomy): domain Bacteria; kingdom Bacillati; phylum Chloroflexota; species Chloroflexota bacterium. The sequence goes on along the minus strand of JACPWC010000078.1, from coordinate 9,317 downwards.
TGGCGATGTCGAGTCCGTCGCGCAAGCCGCCGGAAGCGATGAGGGGCAGTTCGGGGGCCATGCCGCGCACATTATTGATGGCCTCAACAGTGGTGATACCCCAGTTGACGAAGGCGGCCGCCACGCGGGCGTGAGACGGAGTCCTGGCCCGGTGCATCTCCACCTGGCTCCACGAAGTGCCGCCCGACCCGGCCACGTCAATGGCGCTGATTCCGGCGCACAAGAGTCTCCAGGCGTCGTCGCTGGAAAATCCCCAGCCGACTTCTTTGGCAATGACGGGAATGCCGTCTCTGTTTAATGCCTTGCACACTTCCTCAACCTTTTTGAGGAGGCCGGCAAAGTTGGTGTCGCCCTCAGGTTGGACAGCTTCTTGCAAAGCGTTGAAGTGCAAAATGAGGGCGTCAGCCTCAGCGATCTCGATGACACGGCGGCACTGGTCAACGCCGTAGCCGTAGTTGAACTGCACTGCGCCGAGGTTGGCAAAGAGCAAAATGTCGGGCGCAACATCACGCACCTGAAAGGTGTGAGCGGTCTCTGGCCGCTCGAGGGCGGCGCGCATGGAGCCGAGGCCCATCGCGACTCCGGCGGCCTGGGCGGCCTCGGCCAGCGCGCGGTTGATTTGTTTGGCGCGGTCGGTGCCGCCGGTCATGGACGAGATGAGGATGGGGGCGGCCAGGGCTTTGTCGAAGAGGCGAGCCGCAATGGAAACGTCGGCCAGGTTAAGTTCGGGCAGGGCGGTGTGCGGAAACCGGTATCGTTCAAGGCCGGTTGTCAATCCGTGAAACTGGACATCTTCTTCAAGATTGATGCGGAGGTGGTCGTCCTTGCGTGAGGTAGTTCCCGTAACTTCGGCCATTTGAGGGTGTTCCATTAGGATGAGTGGCGGTCATGTTACCAGCCGGAGGAAGGCTTGTCAAACAATGTGACGACCGGCGTCCTTGACAGTCTATGCCACGTCAATACAATGGGGCAAATTTGCCCATCCAAGAGGAGGATTTTATGTCGGATACTGAAGAGCGAATCAAAGCAATCATTGTCAAGCTGTTGGGCGCCAAGCCTGAGGATATTTCAGCGGACAAGAAATTCCGTGAAGACCTCGAGGCAGACTCGCTCGATCTGGTTGAATTGATCATGGCCTTCGAGGAAGAGTTCGGAGGCGAGATCTCGGACGAAGACGCTCAGAAGATCACCACCGTTGGCGAAGCCATCGAATACGTTGACAGCAAGATGCGCAAGTAACCGTTCGATGCGTGGCGGCTCTGAACTAAAAACGGGCGGCGGCCATTTGGCCGCCGCCCGTTGTGTTGCCTAATGACGGACGTCATCCGTCTTTCATCAAACTTCTTCGCAAGGCATTGAGGGCCATTGTCGCCGCCCAATCCGGGATCAGGGCCGGGTGGCCGCCAAACTTCATTTGCCAGTGTTTGGCCTCCCCGGCCCGCCAAACCCCGACGCCGATCTCCAGAACTTTATCCTGGGCGCTTGCCACACAAGCCAGCCCGCAAGTTGCGCCCGAAACTTCGGCAACCGACCTGGCCAGGACTTTCAGGTCAGCCGAGCCGTCCAGCAATTTGATCTCGCCGCCGCGAAATGCGCCCCGGCCCCCGTCGGCCTGGGCCAGCTTTCCGGCAATGCGGCCCAGCGTGCCGCTTTCGATCACTGCCACTTGATGGCCGCGCTCGATCAACTTAGCCATCACCACACCTTCCAACGTCTCATCGTCGGCGCCAAAAATCGAGTCGTTCAACCGCTCGCGGGCGGTTTTCTCGACGTTGGCAATCAGTGTGTCGGCCTCGGCCTCGCTCCCGGCTTTGGCCGCGATGCGAATGTCTACGATGCCGTAGTGAGCGTTGAGGCCGACCATCGGGTTGCTCAACTTTTCCAGGTCACCCACATGCTGATCCACCACACTCTCGCCCAGGCCAACAACGTGCAGGACACGAACCTTGATGAGCGAATTGAGATTGAATCGCCGGCGAAGGTAGGGCAGGACGGCGTCCTCCAGCAAATATTCCATCTCGCGCGGCACGCCGGGCAGGCTGATGATGACGCTTTCGCCTGTATCCACCACAAAACTGGGCGCAGTGCCGACCGGGTTTTCAATCGGCGTTGAACCTTCGGGCCGCCAGGCTTGCAGTTTGTTGTTTTCCGTCATCTGGCGGTTCATGCGGGCAAAGCGGGCGCGGATTTGCTCGTGGAGCGATTCATCAAAGATAAGCTGGTGGTCTGTGGCGCGGGCGACGGCGGCGCGGGTCATGTCGTCCACCGTCGGCCCCAGGCCGCCGCTGGTGATGACGACTTGAGAGCGTTTCAACGCGTAGCGGATCACGTCGGTGATGCGGTCTTCGTTGTCGCCGACCGCTGAAGTGTAAAGTACATCCAGCCCGATGCTTCGCAGTTTGCGGGCGATGTGAGCAGTGTTGGTGTCCACCAGGTCGCCCAGGACGATCTCAGTGCCGATGGCGATGATTTCAGAGTTCATAAATCACACGACATTATATTCCCGAATCTCTCGACCCTCAGCAAACCGGTTGTAATCCAACATCGAAACATCCACCGTGCTTGCCCGGCCATCCAAAATCATCTCCGCCATCAGTTTGCCGCAGATCGGGCCGTGCATGAAGCCGTGGCCGGAAAAGCCGGCCACCAGATAAAAGCCGCCCAGTGGCGTCGGCCCCAGGATGGGGTGGGCGTCGGGCGTCACCTCGTACAGCCCGGCCCAGCGCGAAACCACGCCCGCCCTCTCCAACAGCGGCAGGCGCTGGATGGCGGCTTCCATGTGCACCAACTCCCACTCGTCGTCCACGCTCTGGTCAAAATCAATCTTCTCGTTCGGGTTCGACATGCCGGTGAGCAGGCCATCGCCCTCGCGATGAAAATACAGGCTTTGCGGAAAGTCAATGACGAATGGAAAATCTTTCGGAACTTCGGGGAGTGGCGTGGTGGTGAGCCACTGGCGGCGAAGCGGGACAAGTGGAATGTCAACGCCGGCCATCTTGCCGATCACGGCGCTCCACGGGCCGGCGGCGTCCACCACCGTTTCAGCCGCCACCATGCTCCGGGCCGTTTTCACCCCCGTCACCTTTCCACCTGACGTTTCAATGCCCGTCACATCCACATCGGTCAAACACTTTGCGCCGAGTCGCCGGGCGGCGTTGATATAGCCCATCACCACACTGTTCGGGTCGGCCAGGCCGTCTTTGGAGTGAAACGTTCCGGCGATGGCGTCGGGGAAATGACAGAGCGGGATCATGCGCCGCACCTCATCGCCGGACAGCAGTTGGGTCATTACGCCGAGCAAATTCTGCAAGGCGACGTTGCGCTTGAAGACTTCCACATCCGTCTCGCGGTGGGTGATCAGCAGATAGCCGCACTTGCGAACCAGAGCCGGTTGCCCCGTCTCGGCTTCCAGGTCGTCCAGCATCTGCAAACTTTCAATCGAAAGCCGGACGTTGACTTCGGTGGCAAACTGGTGGCGGATGCCGCCCGCGCACCGCCCGGTTGCGCCCAGCCCGAAGAACGATTCTTTTTCGAGCAGGACGACGTTCTTGACGCCGCGCTTGGCAAGATGATAGGCAGTGCTAGCGCCCATCACCCCGCCGCCGATGATGAGGACGTTTGCTGTAGATGGAAGTTCGCTCATGACAAGATGGTCTTACCACGAAGACACCAGGGCACAAAGTTCCACAAAGATTTCTTAGTGAGACTTTGAGTCTTCGAGTCTTTGTGGTGGATCGATTTCGATTCAGATGGGTGCCGGCTGGTTCACGGATCGCGGGGCTGAGCGGATCATAGAGCCGTTTCGGTTCCCAGCCCCAGTTCTTTCGCCCGACGAAGCACTTCGCCCCCGGCGGCCACGTCCTGCACGGCGACGCCGCACGACTTGAAGAAGGTGATCTGATCGCTTGATGTCCGGCCCGGCTGGCTGCCGGTGATGACAGCCCCAATTTCGATCAGGTCGCTCTCGGCAATGAGGTTGGCCTTGATCGGCTCCGCCACATCACCGGCCTCGGCCAGCGCCGACTCGCGCGAGTCGACAAATACTTTGCCGGCCCGGCGCACCGTCTCGGCGTCCACCTCCTGCATGTCGAGCGTGTACGAGCCGGCGCCGTTGACATGCGCGCCGGGTTTGAGATCGTTGCCGTCGAAGACGGGCGTATTGGAAGTGGTGACTGTGCAGACGATGTCGGCCTCTCGAACGGCCTCTGCCGGGGAGGGGGCAGCCACCAGGGTTGCCCCGACAAGAGGTTGCATCTCATCAATAAAAGCGGAAACGCGCTGAGGGTTGCGGCTAAAGATGCGGGCGAGTTTAATGGGCCGCGCTTCGCATATGGCGAGCAAATGCGCGCGCGCCAAAGCTCCGCTGCCGATGATGGCCGCCACGCGAGAGTCCGGGCGGGCGAGGGTTTCGGTGGCGGCGCCCGCCCCGGCGCCGGTGCGCAAGGCCGTGAGATAGGTGGCATCCATCAAAGCAATCGGCTGGCCGGTGGTCGTGTCCACCAGGATCACTGCGCCGTGAATCATGGGCAGGCCTTTGGCGACATTGTTGGGGAAGACGGAGACGACCTTTGCGCCGAGATCGCCGCCGACTCGGGCGGGCATGAAGAGGGTGACAGCGCCCTGGTTGGGCACAGTGACTGGGGTGCGGAGGGGCAAGGCGGCTTCCCCGTTGACGAGGGAAGCGTAGGCGCGTTTTTGCGAGTCAATCGCGGCCCGCATGGGCAGAGCGCGGCGGACGTCGGCGGCAGTCAAAATAAGCATCAGGCAACCTGATTAAACAAAAATGCACAATGCTCAATTCGCAATTCGCAACTGGCATTGTGCATTGAGAATTGTGAATTGAGTTTAGTGTTCGCCGAGATAGGTTTTGCGGACCTCTTCGTCGTCGCGCAGTTTGGCGGCCTCGCCCTGCAAACGGATCTCGCCGGTTTGCAATACGTAGCCGCGATGGGCGATGGAGAGGGCCATGCGGGCGTTTTGCTCGACGAGCAGAATGGTGGTGCCTTGCTTGTTGAGTTCGCCGATGATCTGGAAGATTTGCTCGACGAGGATCGGGGCCAGGCCCATCGAAGGTTCGTCGAGCAGGAGCACGCGCGGGTTGGCCATCAGGGCGCGGCCAATGGCCAGCATTTGTTGCTCGCCGCCGGAGAGCGTGCCGCCTTTTTGCCTGACGCGTTCTTTGAGGCGAGGAAAGGACGAGAAGACGCGCTCCAAATCTTTTTGGATGCCGCCTTTGTCGTTGCGGCTGAACGCGCCCATCTCCAGGTTTTCCATCACTGTCATGCGCGGGAAGATCAAACGGCCCTCCGGCGACTGCGACACGCCGCGAGCGGTGATGAGATGCGCCGGCACTTTGCTGAGTTCTTCGCCTTCGAGTTTGATGGAGCCGGAGCGCGGGCGGATGAGGCCCTGAATGGTGCGCAGGGTGGTGGTTTTGCCGGCGCCGTTGGAGCCAATGAGGGTGACGATCTCGCCTTTATCAACGTTGAGCGAGATGCCTTTGAGGGCGTGGATGTTGCCGTAGTAGGTGTGAACGTCTTGGAGTTCCAGCATGATGTTTATTTGCCCGCGCTGGCGGTGCCTTTCCCGAGATAGGCTTCAATGACTTGCGGGTTGCGCTGGACTTCGGCGGGGGGGCCTTCGGCGATCTTTTCGCCATGATCCAACACCGTCACCCGGTCGGAGATGCCCATGACCACGCGCATGTCGTGCTCGATGAGCAGAATGGTGAGGCCCAGATCGTCGCGCAGGCGGCGGATGAAGGCGGTAAGGTCGGCAGTTTCAGCGGGGTTCATCCCGGCGGTTGGCTCGTCGAGCAGGAGCAATTTGGGTTCGGTGGCCAGGGCGCGCGCAATCTCCAATCGCCGTTGCAGGCCGTAAGGCAAGTTCTTGGCGGTCGTGTGCGCTTCGCCGCGCCCCAGGCCCACGTAATCCAGCAATTTGAGCGCTTTTTCTTCAGCCGTTTCTTCTTCTTTAGTGACAGTGTGGTGGCGGAAGAGCGCGCCGAAGAGGCCGTCAACGAGAGTGGAGATCAGCATCGCGCCGACGAGCGCGCTGGGGAAGCCCAGGAGAATCATCAAGTAGGCGAGAGAAATACTGCCTGAGACCAGATACACTGGCACGTTGGCGACGATGATGCTGACGCCCGCGGCGAAGATGAGCCACTTGGCCCATTGCGGCCAGGCGGCCAGCGGCGATGCGCCGAGCAGGCCGGAGTGCATCCGCACCTGACTGCCGACCATCACATTTTCGAGGGCGGACATATTGCTGAACAGGCGGATGTTCTGAAAGGTGCGCGAGATGCCGCGGGCGGTAATGTCGTGCGGCTTGAGGCCGACAATGCTCTGGCCGTCGAAGACGAGACTGCCGCCGGTGGGCTTGTAGATGCCGGTGATGTCGTTGAAGAAGGTCGTCTTGCCGGCGCCGTTGGGGCCGATGAGACCGGCGATCATTCCCTTTTCGATCACGAAATCAACGGAGTTGACGGCGGTGAGGCCGCCGAATGTTTGAGTAACTTTGGTCGCTTCTAAGAGGGCCATAGTAATCGTCTGGTGGTCAAGTAGTCTGGTGGTTGGTTAATCGGCGGCGGCGACCGAACCTTCTTCTTCTCCGGCGTGCAGCTCGGCCTTCCGTTCGGCGCTAGGGATCAGGCCTTCAGGCCGCGAGATCATCATCACCACCAGCACAATGCCAAACAGGGCCAGGCGCATCTGGATCGGATCGACGCTGGTAGCGAGGAAGTCGCGCAGGGCCGGGTTGCCGACGTTGGGCAGAACCGTTGTGTTCATGAAGCCTTTGAGCAGGGTGGCCGCTTGCGGCAGGAGAAGGCGGTCGGTGCCCATAATCAAAATGCCGCCGATGATGACGCCCAGCATGTTGCCCAGGCCGCCCAGAATTACCATGCACAAGATGATGACTGAGACGCTGAAGTCGAACACGCCGGGGAAGATGGCCGAGATGTAGGCCCCATAAAACGCTCCGGCGAAACCGGAGAAGGTGGCGCCCATGGAAAAGGCCAGAAGTTTGGTCTTCACCGGGTCAATGCCCATTTGCGAGGCGGCCAGTTCGTCTTCCCGGATCGCCATCCAGGCCCGGCCAATACGCGAGTTACGCAGACGGCTGATGAGGAAGATGGAGAAGACGATGAGCACCAGAACCAGGAAATACCACGGCAGGTAGCTGGAGGAGCCAAAGAGGCTTTGCGGGGTGAAAGGGATGAGTGGGCGGCCAATGGGGTTGATGCCGGCTTCACCACCGGTAAGGTTAAGCGGGCCGGTGCAGGCATAAATGCAGGCGTTGCGGACTTCGACCACCGGGTCGCAACCGAGAAGGCAGATGCGGGTGAGAGGCTCGCGCAGAGTGACGGCGATCAGGTTGCGAAACACGACTGGCACAATCTCGCCGAAGCCCAGAGTGACGATAGCCAGATAGTCGCCACGCAGGGGCAGGGTGGGCGCGCCCAGCACCAGGCCGGCAACCGAGGCGATGGCGGCGGCGATCCAGATCACCAGCCAGAAGTTCCATTCAATGTGAATTCTTGGCGAATTGAGGAGGGCGGTAGTGTAAGCGCCAATGGCGAAGAAGGCGGCATAGCCCAGGTCGAGCAGACCGGCGTAACCGACGACGATGTTCAATCCCAAAGCCAACAAGATGAAAATTTGGACGGTGATCACCGCCGACATCCACTGCATGTTGGCGGCCTGCTCGAAGAAGGGGAAGATGAGCAGGGAAACAGCCAGGGTGATGATGAGCGGGTTGCGGCGTTTGCTGTCGGGGAGGCCTTGCAGGGAGGCAATGTACATCGCCAGGCCTGCGCCGAGAATGATGCCGACGAGGCTGGCTACAATCAGCACCAGAATACTGCTGAATGGAAGCTCAATACCGCCAAATTTGAGGGGGAGTTGATAGAGAATGGGCTTGCCGGTGGCAGGTCTGACAATAAAGGTGTAAATGACGCCACCGATGGCCGTGACGCTGGTGGCGACAATGCCGGGCATCATCGCCTCACGCCCGATGCCTTGAGGCGTACGCTGCGTTGAGTGCTGGCCGTAATTGAGGCCGGTGAGCGCGCCGATGGCCAGGCCCATGACGACCATAGACCAGCCGCCGAACATCAAGGTGATGCCCCCTCCTAGCAAACCAATGATGATAGCAGGACGTAGTTTTTCCATAGCTTATGCTTTCTGACCCACGTTTTCGCCGAGCAACCCGCTGGGCCGGAGGACGAGCACCAATACCAAAATGGCAAATACCCAGGCGTTCGTCCAGCGCGAGGAGAAGTATTGATCGCTGAATGCCGCCAGCACGCCGATGAGCAGACCGCCCAGCATCGCGCCGGTGATGTTGCCGATGCCGCCCAGCACCGCCGAGGTGAAGGAGCGCAGACCGGCGGTGAAACCCATAGTGAAGACTACGGTGTTGTTGTAAAGCCCGACCAGCAAACCGGCAGACCCGGCCAGCAAACCGCCCAGCAGGAAGGTAAACGAGATCACCCGGTCAATATCAATGCCCATGATCTTGGCCGCATCACGGTTCTCGGACGTGGCGCGCATGGCCTTGCCGAGCCGGGTGTATTGCACAAACAATCTCAGGCTAATCATCAAGGTGCTGGCGACGACGATCACCAACAAGTCTTTGGTGGTGAAGGCGATGGGGACATTGATGTGGAGAAGGTCTTTGAAAACATCCACCCGCCCGATCAAGTCCGGGAAGGCTTTGGGGGCGGCGGCGTTCACGCCCATGATTGGGAAGAAGAGGCGCAGACCGCCCCAGAACAACCCGACGTTTTGCAGGATGAACGACATGCCGATGGCCGAAATAAGAGGCGCCAGTCGCGGGGCGTTGCGCAGACGACGGTAGGCGAACCGTTCGGTGGCCACGTTAACAGTCGCGGTAAAGGCCGCCGCGCCGATGAAGGCCACCACAATAGCAATCACTTTTGCCCCGACGGCGCTTTTTTCGTCTACGCCCGTTGCGCCGATAATGGTCAGGGCCATGAATGCGCCGAGCATATAAGTATCGCCGTGGGCAAAGTTCACTAATTCAATGATGCCGTAGACCAGGGTGTAACCCAGGGCAATAATCGCGATGATGGAGCCGTTGGCGATGCCGATGAGCAATTGTTGGAGTAAGGTGGATGGCTTGTTGGCGATTTCGCCGACGATTCGGAAGAGGTCGAAGCCCGCGATCGGGCCGAAGAAGAGTAAAAGATAAATGGCTATTGCCGCTAACAGGAGTCGTTGTCCGAGCCGCATCAATGACCACCTTTTGGGCGGAATGCTCGCCCAGGAATTTTAAGTTTTTCTCTTGAAAGAGCG
>JACPWC010000077.1 GCA_016197225.1 Chloroflexota bacterium | reverse complement strand
TTTTGTACGGATATTTAGACAAATCTTCTTTCAGCACACGAATGATTGTGCTATTGCTGACATTAAAGTCTTTTGCGGTTCGTGAGGCGATTCGGATTCTTGAACAACAGGGACTGGTTGAAGCGCGCCCCAAAAACGGCACTTATGTTGCCAGCATCAACTGGGATGAAGTTTGTGACAGCTTATATACCCGCATGGCGTTGGAAGAGTTGGCCGTGCGGCAGGCGATTGAACGGCTGACCGCCCAACAATGGGATGACATCTGCCGGCAACTTCAGCGCTTGCTGGAGGGAATGCGTGAGGCAATTACTAAAAACGATTCGATTGCGGCCACTGAACTGGACTTGGAATGGCACACCTTGCTCATTGATGCGGCCCAAAACCGTTATCTGTCTCGCATCTGGCGAATTTCTGGCTTGCCTTTTTTGGTTTGGTCGCCAGAGCGAGAGTTATACCCTTTCACTCCTGAGCGATGGGCTGTTTTTTATCAACGCCACGAGGAGCTTTTAGCCGGATTGCGCGGGCGAAACCCTGATCAATGCGCCCAGGTTGTGCGCACCCACATTCTGAGCAAGTTGTCCGACATCAATGAAAGACTAGCCTAACCGCAAACGTTTTTTGAATCGCGTGGGTTTTATGGATCATGTTGTGACTTCCAGCATCATCGTTTACAAAGCGCCGCACACTTATTGCTCTCACCCTTGCGTTACAAAATTAGCGAATGGCGACTGGCTTGTGGCATTCAGCCAGGGTGCGCCTCACCCGCCCCCGGCAATTCACCCTCCCAACGTGCCGCAGTTTATCAACCTCATCTGTCGCTCACGCGATCAGGGCCGGACGTGGGAGCAACCTCGGGTGGCGCCGAATTACGATTGGTACGGAGTCGAAACGCCCGGCCTGGCGCAACTCTCCAGCGGTGATGTGCTCCTTAACCAATGGCGCTTTCTCTGGTATCCGCTGGAGTTGGCGAAGAAGCTCTGGCTGAATGAGCAACGACGTATCTTCATTTTCGAGTCGGAAACGTCCCGCTGGCGGCCAGCGCAGACCGAGGCCGACTGGGCGCAACATCCGTTTTCATATGCTCGCGCCGATGGAGGCGCTTACGTCCATATAAGCACAGACAACGGCTATACCTGGCAAACAACTGTGCCAGTGGACATCACACCTTATCAAGGGGCTTTCAGCCCTAAAGGCGCGATTGAACTGAGCACTGGCCAGGTTTTGTTGGCATTGGGTAGCCACGATTATGATCCATTGGCCGCTTCCTTTGTCGTCCACTCGACGGACCAGGGACGTAGCTGGCAAAAGCCGGTCGAGGCGGCGCGTGTATCTGGCCGAATTTTCTCAGAGCCATCTGTCGTCGAGACTCGAACTGGCAAGTTGCTGGTGATGTCACGTGACGAAGCCACCGGTTACATTCACCAAAGCGAGTCCGTGGATGGCGGCCCGACCTGGTTGCCCACAAGGCAATTGCCGCTGTGGGGCTATCCTGTTCATGCAATCCGCCTGATAGATAGCCGCCTCCTGATCATCTACGGACGGCGCAAGGCCCCGATGAGTATTCGAGCCGCCGTCAGCGAAGACGAGGGTCAAAGTTGGAGTGATGAAATCGTCATTCGCGACAAGCTACCCGACACCGATTCGGGCCTCAATTTTGGTTATCCATCAGTCATCGAGTATGCGCCGGGCCAACTATTCACAGCTTACTATGCTGAAGACGACGGCGCAATTTGTATTCAGGGAACCTATTTCACACTACAAAGCGCGTGATATATATCGGCCCGTTTGTGTGACTTATCGCAACTACGCAACTGGGAAGGATACTTATGGATCGCTACTCCGCCCAAAGCCGCTTATGTGGTTGCTATGTGACCATCCCGACCATGTTTCATGATGGAGACTTGTCGGTAAACCTGGACGCCATTCGGCGGCACACCCGATTCTTGATAGAAGGTGGCATCACCACCGGCGTGGGCGTCGTGTTAGCAGGCGGAGCCGCCGGCGATTTTTCGACGATGACATTTGATGAGCGGGTGCAGGTGGCCGAGGCGGTGGTGCTGGAGGCGGCCGACCGTGTCCCGGTGGCGATGGGCGCACAGACCACCAGCACGCTTGAACTTGTACGCCTGGCTCAGGCCGCCGAGCGCATCGGCGCTCAATATATTCAAGTGTCGCCGCCGTTTTACTTTGGCCACACCGAAGAAGATTTTTATGAGCACATTCGGGCCGCTGCCGATGCCGCCGACATCGGCATCATCATTTACAATACATTTTGGACGAGCTATGGCGTGTCTGCCAAGATGGTGGAACGGTTGGCCAATTTGCCCAATGTCGTCGGCCTTAAGTGGTCAATGCCTGATAGAGGCCACATGGAATTTGAGCAGGTCGTCTCTCGGTTTTCAAGTCAGTTTTCTATTATTGATAACCAAATGCGATTTGTGACCAGCCATATGCTCGGCGCGTGCGGCTTTGAAGTTCATGTGTGCAATTACTGGCCGCAGTGGGGTGTGAAACTATGGCGTTTGCTGGAAAGCCATCAATATAGTGAAGCTCAACAGGAACTTATAAGAGTCGCGATGCCCTTTTTGGCGCTGTGGAGCGAAATGGAGCAGTACACCAGCGGCGACGGTTACCTGGACAAACTATGTATGGAGTTGGTTGGCTTAGGCTCTAGTCGTTGCCGTCCGCCTACGCGGGATGTGCGCAACAAGTTTCGAGAGCAGGCCCGGCAGATGTTATTGCAGTGTGGCGTGCCGGAGGTTGTGGGTTGATCGCCGTTTCAAGCCGATAGAACTTGCGCCGCTGGCCAATCCTTTCTCAGCCTAGTTTTTAGAACGCAGACCTTAGCCCTTGTACGCCAGGGCAAGTGTGAACACAAACACTTTGCAAGCAGATTTTCGCTGGTATCTTTTTGGTTTTATCTGTACGCGAAGCGTCTGCGAAATCTGCGTCATGATTTTTAGCCCATAAGCAGTTACACAGCCGGAAGAAAAATTTTTTCAGCAACGCGCCGGCAACCTGCCCCCTAGACAAAATTTGCTCGCGTCCGCCCAAACACCATAGCCAAATGCCACGAGTCGGATTAAAAACGGCATGTTTCATAATCGCCTCCTCGTCTCGGCACATAGGCATACGTTACCTCAATCCGATGCGAATTGTGTCCCAACCATTGCGCCAACTCATGCCGCCCTTCGGTTTCGTCGTAGCCCAGCAACCTCTTGACTCGCAGAAACTCGCCCGCCGCCGTCCCCCGAAAGCCATGCACCCCGTGCCGCTGAAAGCCCAACTCGTCACACGCCTTGCACACCGCCGCCCGCAACCCATCTTTCCATGTGCGAAGCTTGCGCCTGTCCAAATATACAAACCGCTTCGACAAATCCAACTCGAATAGGGTCTCCTTGCGCAAAACCCGCACCCGCCGGGTCTTCCCGCCTTTGCCCAGCAGTTCCACCTTGCCTTCAGTCAAGAACACCTTGTCCGAGCGCAGGTGAAACACTTCGTCAATCCGTGCGCCGCTGGACAGGATGAAGCGCAGGGCCTGGCCGTATTCCGGGTTACGACGGTTGACATGCCTAATAATCCTCTCGGCCTCATCGGACGGGTAAGCGCCGCGTGGGATGTTCTTTCCTTCTGCATCCCATTCTGCCGGAACAATCGGCTCCCGAATCCACTTCATCGCCAGCAGGCCCTCTTGCAGCTTACGCAAGGCCGACAACATTGCCCCAACAGTGTTCGACTGGCACATTTCGGTCTTCCACATCATGAATTCGATGACGTGTTCTTCGTCTACCTCGCGGAAGAGTCTGGTGTCTGGATAATTGTCATCGAGCCAGTTAGCGAACGTCATCGCCCGGTCGAAAACAGTGTCTTGCGTGCCATCGCTGAAGATGCCATACACTGGCTGACCAGGCTTCCAGTCTTGCGCCTGCTTCGCCAGATGCTTTGACTCGCCCCGGCGGTCAATGGCGTCGAGCGCCCGATAGATTTGCCCGCGAAAAGTTGTTCGTCCCATGCTTTTTCTCCTTGCCGACGACCAGACGCAATCCGGTCATCGGCTCATTCGGCATCAGCACAGTTACTACTTAAGCAAAACGCTTTTTGAAAGCTCTGACAGCGATTTGTTCTGCCAGAGCCGGTTGTCGAGTTGAGGTTTCGCCGAAGGGCTTGTCCTATCTGCCCAACGTAAGCGGCGCTCGGCTGAACCGAGTCTCCCTGCTTGCATTCCACCCTATCACGGGAGTGCCGCGTGACGATAGGGAAGCCTGGTGCTCTGTTTGTTGTGCCGCTCGGCGCGCCAGGTTGCGCGAGCGACATCGACTCTTATTTGCTGGATAACCTCACCTCCTTCGAGTAGTCGAGTCCGATTTGCGATTGACCTGCCCATTTCAGGAACTCGCCGGGTCACCGGCCTTTCGGATGGGGGGCCGCCTGTTTAGAACAGCGCCGCCCCACGGAAAACAGATTACACGCCCGTGAGCGTGGAATTCACTCACACCAATGAGATGCGGCGACACCTTTGCCGCCTCTTGCCCCGAAGTTGTAGCAGGCAAACTATCCGGGAGGCAATATCCCGCTGTCCTGAGTTTGGCAAATCGTCAACTCTGGCCGAAAAACCAGCTAAAATTGTGGCGCGCAATCACACCAGAGAGGGTCTTTCATTCATGAATCGGATGGGGATGTACATCGAGACGAGCGACGATGAGTTCATCAGTTGGCTCGGCAATCAATTGCAAGAAGCAACATCAGAACGCTTTCCCACGGGAGACGGCGTCATCAGGCTGGGCAAGGCCGAAAGGCGCATCCTTCTGCTAGAGCGCCTGTCGCTGGAGATTGACGGCATCTACACTGACAGCACCGGGATGAGTCTGACGATGCCCAAACTATTTCAAATCGGCGTCACGCCCGTCGGGCTGGGAAAGAGCATTGAGATAACCGCCACCTGCCATGAGCCAGCCCTTCAGGGTTACCTCGTGAGGTTGCTGGCCGATATTGCCCACCACTGGCCGCCAGCCGGAGAGACGATGTGGGCGGGCGAGCCAAGAAAGACGGAACATCTATTGCGTCAGTTGAAACTGAGGACGAGCTTCAAGGGGTTCGAGCAGGAGTTGAAGAGTTTGGCCGCCGTTTTTGTGGGTGGCGGGGTGTGCTATGTGACCCTTGCCGAGCGGCGAAATTATCTGCTTCAACCACATCAGACAACTGACCGTCACGGGACCCCTCTTGTGCCAGAGCAAAAGCGGTCGTGGGAAGTCCGTCTCAAGCTTCAGACGATGGAGCGGCCCTGGCAGAGTCTGGATGAGATTGCGCTGGATGTAGAAGTATCTCGGATTGCGGGCAAGTATCCGCTAATGATGACGGTGATGTCGGTGGGCTACAAGTATCGGGAAGCCGAGCCATTTGTTGAGGCGTTGGCGGCCCGATGCCGGGCGGCGTGGCGAGTCGCGCCAGAGGCCGGAAAGCCAGGGGGAAATTCCCAATCTTCCCACCCGGTTGAGCCAAGGAAAGTGGAAAGCGGGCAAACTCAGAACGCGAAGCAACGCTGGGACGAGATTCCCGACCATGCCTGGGACCGGAAGGCGCTGGCCTTGTGGTGGGAAGATTATTCCTGCCCGGAGATTGGGGAGAAGCTCAGCCAGTCGGCCAAGACAGTGCTCAATCGGTTGAGCGCACTACGACAAATGTATGGAACCGAGATAGTCCCCACCGATAAACAGCGGCGCGAGCGAAATCGAAAAGTCAGGACACCGGGATAGTGACTCCCGGATGGTTAGCGTGATATTTTGGCGGCGTGCTCAAGTGAGTGCGCCGTTCTGTTTTAAGTCCAAACGATTGGAGTGTGTTTACAGATATGCAAACAAGAGATCGCGTCAAGCTTCCCCACAGCGTCATCGTCAAATCCCCGGGGTTGTTGCCAATGCTCTATAAAGTCAGCGAGCTTGAAGAAGAACTTGAGGTTCCTACCAGAACAATCCGCAATTGGGTGGGCATGGGTCTGCCCGGCGAAAGAGACGATCAGGGGCATCTCTGGATCAACGGGCGGCAATTCGCAGATTGGGTAAGCCAGATGTCTCAGGCTCGACGAAAAACCAGACTCGGCGACGACGAGGCCTACTGCCTTAAATGTCGCCAGGTCGTCAAACTGGCAAATCCTGTTTTACAGAATGGAAGCGGCAAACAAATCCTGTATAGCGGAACCTGCCCAGATTGCGGCGGGAAAATTAACAGAGGCGGCTCCATTCATGGTTAACCGGCAAAATTATCTTCTGGCCAAAAAGCACCTGTGCTATCTTCGCGAAGTGATGCAACTCCACGAACACTCGGTCAGCCGCTACTGGTTCTATCTCCGCCACGCTTTGCTATGGATGGACGAAACGCCTCTGGCGAGCGCCCCAGGCCTGCGCCCCACCTTTCCAGACTATTTGACCTCTATTGGCGCCGCCGGTGAAACGGGTTCACTGGCTCCCTCAACCTTGAAGAAAATCATCCTGACTACTAAACGTTTCGCCAATTGGGCCAAGGCAACTTACTCACAGGAATACCGCCACCTTCCGTTAGCGTGGATAGACTCTCTCCGTCCCCCGCGACGTGCTCAGCAACCTCTGGCAAACGATCACGTGTTCGTCACACTCGACGAAGTTCTCAAGCTGGTTAGCGCCCCAGTTGATAAAAACAACCTGGCGCTCCGGCGCGATCAAGCGGCGGCGGCCATGCTCTACCTCTCAGGCATGCGAGCCAGCGCCTTTTGTTCTCTGCCGCTCGAAGCTGTTGATCTGAAAACCAGAACCATCAAGCAATGGCCGTCTTTGGGAGTGAAGACAAAGAACAGCAAATCTGCGACCACCTATCTTCTGGAACAACCCGAACTTTTAACCGTCGTTGAAAAGTGGGATGCCTTCGCCCGGTCAAACCTCCTCCCAACGGCGATGTGGTACACGCCCATCATTAGCCGTTGGGGGGAGCAGACGTTATCGCCCGATCGTTGCGGCGAAGACCGCAATATTGCCCTGGGTAAGCGGCTTCGTAAACTCTTCGTCGTTGCCGGGCTTGAGTACAAGTCGCCGCATAAGTTCCGTCATGGTCATGCCGTCTATGCTCTGCAACGCGCCCAGACAATGGCCGACTATAAGGCTGTCAGCATGAACCTGATGCACGAGGACATTCGCGTTACTGATGGAATCTATGCGCCGCTTTTGAGCGACGAAGTGCGACGACGGATCGCCAGCCTGGGCGGCCATCCAGCTCCTTCACCTGCTGTGGAAAGCGCCCTCAGCCAGAGCTTACATAGCCTGTCCAAAAGTCAGATGGTCGAAGCTCTGCACGCTCTGGCTGAGGCGTTGGCCCGTTGAAGTTGCCAAACGGAATTTGTCAAGCATTCACAACCGCCAGTTATCGGCGGGGCTGGCCCGGCGGTGGGCCTGCTCCACGTCAATATCAGCGATGCGAGCGTAGTGTTGCACCATTTCCAACGTGCTGTGACCAAGCAAAGACTGCAGCGTAAACACGTCCCCTCCCGAACGCAGATAAGTGATGGCGAAGGTGTGGCGAAAACGATGAGGATGACATTTCTTGACTCCGGCCTTCTCGCCCAGCGAGGCCAGCAGTTGTCGAAGACCATCCCGATTCAGGCGCCGGTCAAACCGGCCTACAAACAGTGGCGCGGCGGGATCGTCACCATCCTCACGATCCACCAGGTAACGCCACAACGCCCGGCGCGCCGCCTTGCCCAAAAACACAGTACGGCCTTTGCCGCCCTTTGCGCCGCCTTGTGCGCCGTGCTTTATCTCCACCTTGCCGCTCTTCTGATCAACATTGCCAATGCTCAACGAACACAACTCGGATGCCCTCAGACCGGTATCCAACAGGGTCAGAATCAAAGCCCGGTCACGATTGCCACTCACCCGCCGCATCACAAATTGGCGGCGGTCATTCGTCTTTGCTTCCCGGCAATAATCACAGGCTTTGAGCAAGGTTTCGATGTTTTCGCGGGTCAAGGGTTCAACCGGCGCTTCCTCAAATCTCGGCGCTGGCACATTCTTCATCGGGTTGGCCAGCCCAAACTCGGTGCTGGCCCAGGTGAAGAAGGCCGACAAGCTGATCCACACGTTGCGGATCGTTTTGCCGGCCAGAGGCTGGTCGCCGCCGGCAAGACGGCGCGGTTTGTATTCCGTCCGGAGCCAGGCCAGATAGGCCCGGAGGTCTTGAGATGTCACCTTGCCGAGCGGAGCATCGCCCGCGTATTCCTGCCATTGCTCAAGATGTTTCTTGTAGCTCTCGATGGTACGTGGGCTGAGGGCCTCGGCCAACTTGTATTGCAGGAAGCCGGGGATGGCTTTGGACAACAAAAAGCCTTGCGGTCTACGGTTCATGAAATTTTCCTCCTTCGAGGAGGTTCCTTGAACCGTAGACCGCAAAGCCAACAAAAACACCGTAGCCTTGCGGTCTACGGTGTCTTTCAGTAGCGGGGGCAGGATTCGAACCTGCGACCTCCGGGTTATGAGCCCGACGAGCTGCCACTGCTCTACCCCGCATC
>JACPWC010000076.1 GCA_016197225.1 Chloroflexota bacterium | reverse complement strand
TGAGCGAGGCGCAGATTGACGAAGCGCTCGGCATTTTCGCCGAGGCGCTGGGCAGTGCCCAATAGAAGGATAGGTAGGGGCACGATATATCGTGCCCCATAGGCACCAAGTTAAGCAAAATCGCTCTTAAGCCAATATTGAAAGGTTAAGGGATGAGCCGCGCGCTTGCTCATCCCACAGGTCTGAAGCACCACGCGGGCTACGACGGTCAATGCTAAGGTGAAAGCGTTGAGGGTGTGAAACGTGGCGGCCAAATGAAAAGCGTGTTTGCGGATGACCTGAACCGCCCGATGCAGACTGCGGTCGAGCCGCTGCCAAGCACTCACTAACAGCAGCCAATGCTGTACCAGCAGCGCCAACAGCTTGCCATAGAACTCACTCCAAACGCGCCAGGGGTCGTGACTGCGCCACTCATCCAATAACCCACTGCTTTTCCAGAGCTTGAACAGGCGCTCAATTTGCCAGCGGGTCATGCCTAAAATCGGCGCTTCTGAGAGCGCCAGACGTTCAGCGGGCAGGCTGGTGACATACAGCGTCCAGCCCGCCAGGGCGAGGGCGGCAGCGCTGACGGGCTGCTGCTTGCGCCGGGCCGTTTGCCGCAAGCGCGCGCGGCGTTTGCCTTTGACTTCCGCGCTCACCGGCAGCGCCATCAAGCGACAAGTGAGACGGTGTGCCCCTAACAGAATAGGCAAGTCCAGTGGGCGCGTGCCCTGCCGTCGCAGTAAGGCTGCCAAGTCGAGTGCCTGACCTGCGCGGGTGAACAGGCTCGTGCCCAGCTTGTAGCGGCTAAAGAAATCCACCTGCCTGCTCAGGTCGTCTTGAAAGCGCTCCAAGTTGAAGAAGCCTAAATCGGCCAAGCGCAGACTCCCCGGCGGCAGGATGGTGGCACCAACCCCCGTGCGCTGGTCATGCACTCGTCCCCCACTCAGCCACAGTCCCAAGCTGCCCGCTTGGACATCCCACTGCACCGCCACTTTCACCGCCGCATCGTCCACGCTGTTATTGCCTTGCCAAACCGCCGCCAAAGCAGGCGGTAAGTTGACCATGCTGCTGTCCATCACGTAGACACCGCTGAAGCGGCTTAACAGACTCGCCGTGCCCGTGATCCCCGTCACCACCTGCTCCAGCACCGCCTGAAGCAGCGTGTCCAGAAACACCACGGCTTTGGCGTTGAAGCGCTGGTCGAAGCCCTGTGTGCTCATGTCCATGCCCGCCGTCGCGGCAGCTTGGTTGAGTTCCGCGCGCGTCGAGGCGGGATTAGACAAGAAGCCGAAGACTAAGGCTTGAGCAAAGCCCGAACCCGTCACTTTCCGCTCCCGCTGGACAAAGCCCGTTTTTTTGCCAATTCATCGGCTCTGCTGGTCAACAAGTCTTGCATCGTTGCGGCTAATTCTGCTATCGTTGTCATTGGAGAAGCGTATCCTTTCCTGGTCTTAAGCAACCATAAAGATACCCTTCTCCTTAACTTGGTGCCTATGGGCAAGGCAGCGTGCTGCGCCCCCACTTCTCTTTCTTGGCGATCTTGGCGATCTTGGCGGTTCATCGTCTTTTTCTATTTTTGAACTTGATCCCACTTTGGCGTCCTGGCGGTTCA
>JACPWC010000075.1 GCA_016197225.1 Chloroflexota bacterium | reverse complement strand
GGAACGTCTCCAAGTATCTCGCGCCTCTGCCATCATTATTGGAAACGATCTTGTCGTGCTTGCGTTTGTCGCCTGCGATCTACACTTCGTTGGCTGATAATTCGGTTTTGACAACTTAAATTTGCTCGAAACGAGAGTATAAAGTAGACATCTTTCAATTCGATTTTATCTGCGAAAATCAGCGTTGTATCAGCGTTTATCTGCGTTCTGAAAGACTGTCCTGAGCAGTTACGCCGTTTCTAATAAAAGTCCGGCAGGTAGCTGTGCAAAATTTTCACCGTCGGGCCTTTCACCCGGATGCGCTTCTGCTCGTGGATGTAGGAATACTCGTCGCCCTTGAACGTCACCCCCAAAAAGGTGAAGCCGTCGTCAAAGGAGGCTACCCTCGTCTTGGCCTCGTTCAACTGCAAACCCAGCCCGTCCAGCGCATACTCGGTTTCCTCCCAGGCCGTCAGCGCCCGGCCCTCGGTTTCGGCCAGCACCACAAAATCGTCGGCGTAGCGGGCCAGAATCCAACCGGCCCGCGTCAGCGCCGCGTCCAGTTCGTGCAAAACCAGGTTGCACCATAGCGGCGACAGCACCGCCCCCAGCGGCACGCCGCGCGGCGGATGGCCGCTTCGCGTGGCTGAGGGCTGATGGTCGCCATCATCACTGCTTGAGATTTGGCGTTTGGGATTTTGGGTCTTGGGGTTTTGGACTTTGGGGTTTTGGGCCTTCCCCGTTTCCAGCCACAACGCATTCAACCTCAGCAGGCCCGCGTCCTTCACCTCCTGCCGCATCAACTCCATAATCAATTGATGATCCAGACTCTCGAAGCACTGGCGAATATCGGCGTCCAACACCCAGCGCTGGCCGCGCTCGCGTTGCCGCACCACGGTCGTCACCGCGTGGGCCACCGACCGGTTGGGCCGGTAGCCAAAACTGCAATTCAAGAACCGGCGCTCGAACAACGGCTCCAGCGCATTCAGCGTTGCCCTCTGCAGAACCCGGTCGGTCACCGTCAGAATCGAAAGCTCGCGAAACCCGCCGTCGTTCTTCAGCACCGTAAAACGGCGTGGGCGGCTGGGGCAATAGGTGTTCGACTTCACCTGCTGGCGCAAGCGGTGCAGGTTCGTCTCCCAATTGCGCCCCCAGCGGGCCACGCTCACCTCGTCCACGCCGGGGGCGCCCTTGTTAGACTCCACCTGCCGCCAGGCAACCTGCAAATTCTTCCACTCCAAAACTTTATCTATTGTCGGCAAAACCTGATATTCAGTTGTTAAAGTGCGTTGAACCATAACCCCCAATCTCCAATTCTCTAATCCTCCAACCTCTAACCTCTAACTTCCAACCTCCAACCTCCGGCACTGCCCCAACCCCATCGTCGTCCCCGCCCCAATTCCGGCGAAGAGGGCAAAGTCGGCTAGCAGGTTCATCACGCTCAACCAGTAACGGTCGCGATTGATAGCCGTGTAATAGGCAACGCCCACCGCCCCCATCCGCAGGCCGCCTTCTTTGGTGGGCACGGGCCGCGTCTGCAGCTTGTAGCCGGAAAGGGCCAGACATTCCTCGGCAAAACGTCTGGCCTCCGGCGGCAGGGCCACTGGGGCAAAGGCGTTCCATTTCTCCAGCAAACTGCCGAAGACCCAGGCCGGAAGCGGAACCGGCACGTGCTTCTCCTGCGACTTGAAGGTGGTGGGACTGGCAAACTGAAGGGCCAGGCGATGCCCTGGCTGGGCGCGCCCCAGCAACCACGGGGCCGAAAGCGACTCATACGTGGCCGCCGCCGGCCATCGGGATTTTGAATTTTCAATTTTCGACTTCGGATCGT
This sequence comes from Chloroflexota bacterium, assembly GCA_016197225.1. Classification (NCBI taxonomy): domain Bacteria; kingdom Bacillati; phylum Chloroflexota; species Chloroflexota bacterium. Next base: position 31,315 of record JACPWC010000075.1, on the reverse strand, counting down.
CCAATTGCGATCCGCCATTCAAACCCTGCAACCCTGAATCCACCGCCTCGACGACGAACTCGCTCTCCGTCAGCCGGATGGCGCTCCCCACCGCCAACTGTCCACTGCTCACCGCCCACCGGATCGCCTGCGCCACCGGCCCCGTCATCGCCGTGAACCTCAGGCTATACTTCCGCCCCGCCTCCAGGCTCTGCCCTGAGCGCGCCGAAGGGCCCTGTCCTGAGCGCGCCGAAGGGCCGCGCTTCGGCGAGTAGCCGATCAAATCCGAAACCGTAAACGGCCTCAACCCCGACCCGGCGTGAAGGCTCTCGGCCAGCGCCGGGTCGTGCTCGCGCACCGCATCCAGCAGCACCGCGTGCGCCGCCCGGCCATATCCGTTCTCCCCTCCCCTGATTTGGCGCTCTTCCAAAACGGGGGAGGGGTTGGGGGTGAGGGCCGGGGTCACCGTCAACACCACACTCAACAACTCCGGCTCAATCGTCATCGTCGTCCTCTTCCCAATCATCCCGCTCGTCACCCGCCTCCCACTCCTCGGCCTCGTCTTCCTCGAACGGCTCGCCCAGCAGTTCGGCTTCCTCTTTGGTCAACGGCTCGCCGCGCTCCAACTTGCGCCGGGCGCGCAGAACCGCCATCATCGCCGAATCGCCGATCCAATCGTCCAGCCAGTCGGCGTCCCCGTCCAGATCCACGTCGCCCCAAAAATTCTCGCCCATCGCTAAAATCGCCTCGTTCTGGCCGCATCGCGCGCGGACTGCAAATTCAACACCTCGGCCACCTCGTAACGCGGCGGCAGGGCGTCCTTCACCGGCCTCAACCGCGCCACCGGCGGAAAGTAGCCCATGCGCCCGTGAAGCTCGGCCAGCACCAGGGCAGTGATGAAATTGAGCGAAGGGGGATTGACCACGATGGAGGCCGTCTGCCATTCGTCGGGCGACAACTCAATCTGCGCCATCAGCGCCGCCAACTGTTGCTCGAACGGCTGTTGGTGGTCGAACTGGGCCGGGGCGGCGATGACGCGCTCCACCGTCTGGCCGGTCAGCCTGCTAATCGCCTCAAGCTGGTCGGGGGTGAGGGGGTGGGAGAAGTTGAGGAGGATCATTTCGGGCCTAGCACCTGCTCCAGCGCGCGCAACAGGCGCGAGCGGCTGGCCGCATCGAACATCATCCGTCCCGTGCGCCGCTCCACCTGCCCATTGGCCGTCACCGCGCGAATACGCCGCGCCTCGGCCAGCGCCGCCAATTGCGCCCCCAGCGGACGGCTGGTCACCAGAATCTTTCCGGTGTACGTGCCAAGATACGTCTGCCCGCCGGCCGTGTTCAACTGATCAATGCCGGCCCGACTGCCCTTCCAGGCCATCTTCGCTTCCATAATCGCCACCTGGTTCCCGCGCCGCAGAATAAAATCCAGCTCGAACCCCTCAAAGACCAGGTTGCGGCGGCACTCGTCCACCTGCTCCTTCAGCCAGGCGCCCAGCCCGGCCTCCTGCGGGTTTTGCGGGCCATGCTCGGCCGGCGCCCGTAGTCCGTGAACGCGCAAATAATCGTCAATGTCAATCAGCGGCGGCAAAATCGTCTTATCAACCAGGCGGGGCGACTCGCCCCCGGCAAAAGCGTAACGGTACAGGAGGCTTTGCTTCTTCTCGCTCTCCAAATACACCACAGCCGCCCCATGAGCGCGCGCCGCTTCGTAGGCCGCCAGCGCCATCGGCTTGGTGCCGCCCGTCAAATTAATCACCGCTTCGCCCGCCATGAGCGCCCTGATTTGCGCCAGAGCCGCCACAAAATCGTAAGCGTCAACGCGTTTCAACTCCGCCCCGGCCATCATCATCGCCAGGTTGCCGGCCACGCGCTCGGTGGTGGTGGTGTAAAGCAGAATCGTCCGCGCCGGCTTCAAGGCCCGCGAGACGAGGAGAGAAGGCAGGGGTTGTTCGCCGACGAGGGAGAGGAGGATCATAAGGCCTCGATAAACTCACAGTTGTTCCAATCATCAGCGTAGTCGTGCGCAAGCGCCCTGAATTCTCCGAGCAAATCCAATGCCAATGATTTGAAATCTTCATAATCTGTTTGCGATAAAGGCACAAAGCCGTGGGCAAACACTCCCTTGTTTCGGGCGTTCACTTTGCTGCGGATTTTGCCAAAATGAACCTTTTGCGCGAATTCATCGCCCAAAGCCTGCAAAAAGGCGTAGCCTTTAGTCAAATCCACTTCATCCGGCAGGACCTCCGGCAACTTGGTCTTTCCTTTTTTGTCATCGGTTTTAAAGGCTTTTTGATACCGCTCGAGCAATTCAGCCGATGCGCCGCCGGCAACTTGGGTGTAATCAATTTGCCCGCTCCGCAGATTATAGGAACTCAATCGTTGCTGGCTTAGAAATTCAATTGTTCGGTACCACAACAAAGCCGCCACATCACGCTTGCCTCGTTGCTCCTGACGCAGTGCCGTTGCCCGTAACGAACCAAGCATTGGCTGAAAGAATTTAGGGGTTCGCAAAGCATCCAATTCCGACTCGCTCTTGGCCAGTAATGCCTGAGCCTGTTTAAGCCGCTCCAGCACATCAAGTTGTTGACGCAATGACGATATAGCAAATGCCAACGGCGTATCTGTATCACGGCGAGCAAACTTTTCAACCGCTCCAATCACCTGCGATAACCGTTCATGGGCCGATGTTATATCCCAGTCATCCCAGGCGGCATAAGCCTCGCACAACATTGCTCGCGCAGTATATTGTTCTGGCGTTGATGAACGCGCCGCGAGTTCACCCAACAATCGCTTCGCACCGGCAAAATCCAACTCATGGAACAGGGCCTTAGCTCGCTCAAGTTCCAAATCCCCAAACACATCATAAGGATTGCTTAGGATGGCTAATCGCTCGCTGCCCGGCGATGGTTTGCGGAACTCCTGCAAAAAATCCGAATCCATATAAAAGAGCCGCGCTCCAATCAACGCTCCAGCCAAAGCGCACCCGCCGACCATTGATTTTTTGCCGCCGCTGACATCCACAGCGATTCGATCCGGCCTGCCCCAGTGCGTATAAATTGCTTTGACCTTCTGGTAGATATCCGGGACGTTCGTCTCATCCACTTCATCTTTGTCAACCTGACTCAGCCGCAAACCTGTTTCCTGGAAGATACGATCCAGATAGCGTTCCGAAGCCCGGGTGTAAAGCAGGTAGACTTTTTCCGGTCGCAAAATCAGGATAGAGAGAATGAGCGGCTCGGGTGATAAGCCCACTGGTAATATCAAATGCGTATACGGAACAGGCAATTCGGCCTGTTCACGCGCCACCACCACCTGCTTGATCGCCGGAAATACGGCCTCGTCATAAAAGCTATTGCGTTCATTACGATCCTGGATCGCCAGCCATTGCTCGGTCAGAACTTTTAGATCAACTTCAACCATATGTACCTCGATACATTTTCATCCTCTCCGGCACTTCACCCGCCAGCATCCACTCTTTTCTTGCTCCAGTCCAATCACTTCACACACCACCGAATCGCCCTCCTTGAACTTCTTGCTGGAGTCGTTGTCTTCAGCGGCGATGCTGGCATAGGCGACCGTATCATCCAGCCCCGGAATTAACAATTGCAACGCGCGCCCTTGAGCGTCGAACACTTCGCCCTTGAAGCGGTCACCCACCTTTGGAACTTCGGCGAAGGTGGGGATGAGGGGGCGGGCGGCGGGTTTTGGAACTGACGGCTTCGATTTCGGCGGTTCGGGCCGAACAGGCAGGGCGGGTTTTGTCGAGATCGAGTCCGGGGTCGGTTCAACCGGCGAAGGTGCTGGCTCTACTGTTGGCGGCACAAGCGATTGCTTGATCGCAACAGACTGATCGGCCAGCGGCTTGAACGCCGCTTTAGCCTTGCGGCTCAATGCGACCCACTCTGGCGAAGGCTGGCCCGCTGGCGCAAACACCAGGAGCATCCAGCCCAATGGCAGGCCGGGCCGGTCGTCGCCCACCGAGGATGGAATTGCCCGCAAGCTGCGGCTTTTGGGAAACGATTTGCTCAAATCCGGCTCCCAGTCCCGCCCTGCTTTTTGCGGCTTCCCTAATTTGTATTTTTGTCGGGCGCGATCCTGCAATTCTTTGGTTAACACCCCGCCTACCGTCATCCCGGTCCAACCCGCTCCCCATCCCAGTTGAATCACTGCCGCGCTCTTTCCTTTCAGCGCCTCAGCCGTCGCCATCAGTCGCTTATAAAAAATTGCCGCCTCTTCAAAACCTTTGGCGCTGGTGGTCGCCAATTCTTCCTCAATCCGTTGGCGGCTGGTCTGCTGAAGTATCTCGATCAAATTCGTCAACCACAATTGCCGATCTTCCCAATCCAGCTCGGGCGCATACTTCAATGCTAGCTCGTCAATCGTAATCTCGGTTTGAAAAGTCGTGCCTTTTCGCACTGCTTCCACTTCTACTGGTATGCTTGGCTCGCCGCCGGTGAACACTCGCGCTGAGCACAACTCCAACGCTGAAGGCGTAGTAGGCAGAGCGCCGCTATCGGCAACCTGCAAGGCGCGTAATAGATCATAGTTAGAATTGCGCCCAAAAGCGTCATGCTCCCATTGCTGTGCCGCCCATTCCGAGCGCGGCCCCAACTGCTCTCCTTGTGGTTTGAATTCTCCCGACCGGATCGCATACGCCATGATCGCCGTGCGTAATGCTCCTTTCAGAGACGAGCCGGGCAAATAGCATCGTCCGTGAGCATCCTTTATTTGTTCGTGCACACGCTCAATCGTCGTACTGCCGTGCAGAGTGTAGCGCACAAACGGCGAGCCTTCACGCCAGTTCTCCGAACTCAGCAACGCCCCGGCCGGTTTGTTCAACTGCGCTGTCGCCCCGTTGCGTTCCAACTCATCGGCGTACACCGCCTCCTGATCAAGCACATACGTCATCCGGTCGCTGGGCCTGGAGACGTAATCGAACTTTGCCAGCAGGTCCGTGCCTGTGCCAATGTGCAGAGGGGTGAGAGTCTCCACTGTTACCTTGTATTTCATACCGCCTCCACCAATTTCCCTGCCGGAGTGAGAAAGGCCAACCCACTGCGATAAACTGGCCGCTTACGTATAGGTATATTTGATTCATATTCGATTTAAAATGAAATAATGGATTATATGAAATTAATTAAAATTAAGAAGGGTCATATTGGGTAAATTTGCTTTTAAACCAAACGCCTCGCGCACATCATTGGCTTGCCCGCGTACGGCAAACCATAATCCGCAGTCCGGGCTGAAAGTCACCCGCCCGGTGTGAAACAGGTTCGAAGCATTGCTGGCGCGATCCACCGTCACGTGCGGCACGACCTGGAACCGCCACAGGCTTGAACCGCCTTCGTCATCTTCGGCTAGCAAATGTTTTATTGCTTCTCGTTCTTTCACAGTCAACCAGACTGTTCGCCCATGCAGAAAATTTGCCTCGGCGGTTTCCAGAGCCTGCCCTTGCCGTAGCAAATCCAGCGCGCCTGCCGACAGCCAGCGAATCTTCTTGACGGTCTTTCCGGCTACACCGCTGTCCAACACAGCCTGCGGCAGGCGTTGCGGCGCGGGATAAAAGCGCACACTGCCCGCGTGCGGAAACGCCGAAGTGAGGAGAAACGGCGGCGGCCCGGCCTCGAATCCGGCTAAACGGCTGGCCATGTCAACTCCCGTTTGCGTCCACGCTGTTACCAGCATCGCAAACAAGCTATCGGATGGAATCCAGTCCAGCGCGGCCTCGCGGTTGATGCCCACAAACTCGCCCTGATGCAGTGGGCCGCGCAGAGTCAAATGAAAGATTGGCATACGGCCTCCTACGCCAAGGCCAGCATGTCTGTCACCCAGTTGAGCAGTTCAGCTTGCCTGCTTATTAGCTCGGTCAGGGCCAGGCCGCTGAAACGCGCGTCGGTCACGGTTTCATATGTCTCGCCGCGCCGGATTTCCACACGCAAAGCGCGGAACGCCACCTTGCCGCTGCCGCGCGAGCCATGCCCGCCCAGGTAGTCATCTTCTACCAATTGCAACCCCCTCAGCACATTACCGAACAGGGCAGCATCCTCTTTGAGGAATGCGCTGAACACCAACTCCATCGGCCCGAAGATCGCGCCCGCCGGAACACGCTCAATCTGTCTCGGCGTCGCCGCGCTCGTCACCCGGTCAATAGCCGCCTCCCATTTCACTTCGGTGAAGGGGAGATCGGTTTTGGCTTTGAGAAGTTCATCACGCGATGATTTGGTCAAAGGGACATCACGCACCAGCAAACGATTTGGGGCTGGAATATCAAACCCGACTTCGCCAGGCAGGCCGAAGATGGGGTTGACCCAATAACTCTGATATTGTTCCATCCCAACACGCTTATAGTCTGCCTCAGATTTGTAGTCGCGCTTATCGCCGCCTGCAACATGTATGGCCACATCTTTCCCGATGTTTTTGTTCTGTGGCGCGCCAGTCAGCTTCTCGCTCAACGAGCGCATCTTGCCCTTAAGTGATGAGCCCGGGATGTAGGGCTGGTTGGTGCGAGCGTCGCGGATGACGGGCAAATCCACGTTGCCAATCGCTAACGCACCGGGGCTGCCGCCGATGTGCAAACCGGTTTTGGCTTCAATCTCGCCGCTGATAATCACCCGGCCTAACAGTTTTACAGTCATGAGAATCTCTCCTTTGGCTTACTTGCCGCCGTGCTTCTTGTGATACGCTACAATGGCTTCAAACAATTCTGCGAACCGCTCAAATCGCTCTTGGTTGGGCTGGCCGGTGTCGCTCAACAACTTCAGCGCAGGCTCCAATACCACCTGCAGTGTTTCCATGCCCGCCGAGCCGCCCCCCTTCGACTTCTTTTCGCGTTCGGCGAAATAAGCCAGCTTGGGGCGCAACAAGACTGCTTCCCGATAAGATTTTTCCGGGGCTGTCGGCCAGCGCATTTGGATCTGACGCACTGTGCCAAACACATTGCGTATCTGGCTGGTAGTGAGTTTTTGAACAGCCAACGCCTCGCCCGCCCGTTCAGCCAACTTCACCAATAACTCTACGTCGCCGTTGACGATGATTTTTTTGATTTCATCGTCACTCGGTTTTTGAAATTGAGGCGCAGGCGGATTGTTGCCGCCCCTCTGGCTTCCTCTGTTGTATTGTGTCATCGCTTATCCTCCTCGTGTAAGATATTGTGCCCAGCGAGCGGCCAGCCCGATGGTTTCGATGTCTGCGCCAGGAGACAAATATTTCTGTTGCAATTCCCGGATATGTTCCCTGGTGTCATTGTCCTTAATCTGTTGTGTCAAGCGGGTGAGTTGATACGCCGCCATCCACATCCACGGGCCGTACATGGGTTTGGGTTTTCCATTTTTGCGCGCTTGCAGAGCCAATAATGTTTGCAGAGCGGAGTGAGGCAGATGTTTAGCTTTAATGTTGTCCATCAAACGGTAGGCGCGTTCCTGCGTCGCTTGCAGTTCGCTCCACTTCAGCGGATGATCCAAAAATGTGAAAGCATCTTTGCCGTCTACGCTTTTGGCCGCGTCTTCAGCGTCGCCCGCCTGTTGCGCCGCCTGATACAACGGATAGCCTGCATCCACCATCGTCATTCCGCCAGAGAGCGTCAGGTGCGGGTTGCCCGCCGCATACTCGCCAAACGACTGGCGAATGCGTCGCGCAAACTCCGGCAAAACATCCCATGCGCCCACCACAAACACATCATCCCCGCCAGAGTATTGAATGTAGAGATACTGCTTCAAATCCCGTCCGGCCAATTGAGGTAACCAACCTTCAAAGAACAGCCGGATAGCAAACGACAGGCTGGCCTTGTCGCCAAAACCCGATTTGAACAGATTGCCCAAGTTGTCCACGTCCAACCGCAATACGCCCCAACGCTCGAATCCGCCATTCTTTGGCTGGGCCAATTCGTCAAAGGTCAGCGGGTTGCCGTCCGTATCCAGCGGTGTCAGCCGCGCAAATGGGCGATAACTGATGACTTGCGCCGGGCCGAGCGGCTTCAACCACTCGCGCTCTTCCGGCTCTGGAGTAGCATCCAGCCGCCACACCCGCACAAATTCGCCGCTGTCCACCGACATTCTTTGCGCCACATCCGATCTCACTACAACTTGCGCTTCCATTCCAAATACTCTCAAGGCTTGTTGCCAGTCCGTAGCACGGGTTGGCGCTTGTCTGGGAACAGGCGCGAAAGCAATGTGCGAGGCCCCGGGCAGTAGCTTCCCCAAATCTTCCAACGACAAGACAAACTTGGATTTATACTCGCCGTCCTTGTCTTTCTTTACCGTGTTGCCGTCTTCACCCGTCACTTTGCAAAACCGGAGCGGGTCACCACCTTCGCTCATAGGCTCGCCTAGAGCAGTCATCAATTTTTCGGGCGAGGCCGCCGCAAATGGTTGGCGCTTGGCTTGATTGATTTTCTTTCCCAACCCGTCTCGTGCTTTGCCGAAATCTTCAAAATCGCTATAGGCCAATGGCCGCCACTTAACCGTCAATCCTAGCCCACCCTGATGCGCTTCCAACAAGCGGTCCACTAAATCGCGGACAATATTGGGCAATTGCTCTTTGGCTTTCATGGGCGCGAACAACTGGAAACCGCCGCCGCCCACGTACAGCAAATTTGTCAACGGCAAATCAAGTTCGCGCAACATCGCCATCGCCATCGCTTCCGAGATTAACTGCACGTAGAACGAGCGTGCCCGCAACGACTTGGCCGCGCCGTTTGATGCCAGCGTATAGATAAAAGCCTGCAACCCCGACAAATCGCCGCCAACCAGATAACATATCGGTTCTTGTGATTGCTTTGCGTTTTTACACCAGTCAATGCTCTGATCGTCGGCGGCTAAACACGCCGCAATCGCCGCCGTCGTCCGCAGATGGTCAAACAGCGACACATCAGGCTTGCTTTTCCAATACGCGGACGGCACACACCAGGTGAATTCCTGCAGAAGCGCGAACACGGTTTCGAGATATGCCGCCCGATCAGCAATAGCAATCAGGCTGCGTTTCTTGCATTCCCCGTCAAATTCCTGCCATAGGTCGGCGTATTCTTTCGCAGAAACCGCCTTCCAATTATTGTCGTCTATTGCTTGTGGAAAAAGACTGTCGCGATGCTCAGGATTCAATCGCTTGAGTGGCAAATACTGAACCGGGCCATTATAGGCGGCTAATTGACTAAAGACGGATTGCATTCGAGGGATGCGATTGTCCTCATCTTCTTCACGTTCGCTTGCTGAAAGATGATCGGCCAATTGAATCCAGACCTCACGCTGATTGCGAGGGCGGTGATGATAAGCAATGCCGCTCAAATCTTCTCGCCAATCTTTAGGCACAAAAGCCGTCATGAAATCATACGAAGCCAGCGCATGAACATAGCCATAGTCCCGTCTTGCCTCAGCGTTCCCGGTCTCACTTATTCCCACGCCTGCTCTCTGGCTAAACTTGCCAATATCATGCAACAACCCCGCCAACGCCGCACTCAACACCTTTTCATCCATTTAGCCTCCTTGGTTTTACCGGTACTTGCGTCAGTGTAATGGGTGACGCACCTCTTGTCATGCGTACTTTCCCCCAATTTCGAACAACACGTTGAACAAGATACCCTTTTTCTGCCCTAAAGGGAATAGGCGGGCGTCGCCAAGTCATAGACATTTGTACTGAATCATGGTTTGAGGGCATAGTACAAATGAAGCAATGCCACCAATTGTGTCCGATTCACACTTGGCAACCCCCAGCGAGCACGGGCCAGCATATAAACATCCCTCAAATGGTGTTCCACCGTGCGCGCTGAGAGCGACAACCGCTCGGCAATTTCAATATCACTCAATCCCTCCCGAACCAGCAGTTCCACCACAGGCCGTTGGGCGGGTGACAGCGACCCCAGCACAAATGTCCGGGCTAACTCCAGCGACTCTTGCAAGCGCAGACCGCGCTGGCGCTCAACCGCCGCAAACGGATCGTCAATTTCGCTCAGGTCGGTCAGCACCGGCGAGACGGCGCTCCAGAGGATCACCGGGATTTCTACCAGGGTTGGCACTTCGCCCGGCCCGGCGTGCATCCGCTTCTCTTCCAGCAACTTGCCGTAGGAGACCAGGTGCCACAACTTGTCCCCTTCGTCGAACAGCATCTGGGCCACCGCCATGCCAAACACCGACATGGTCTTTCGCCCACCCGCCAGCGAGAAATGAACGCGCCGCCCGGCCAGTTTCTCTGCTCGGACGGCGCGATAGATGGCAGTAAAGGCGGCTTCGGCCCCCTCTGCCGAGTCGACATCAGTCAGCGGCCCAAGATAGGTTCGCAATTCAACAGTTGCGAACTTCAGGGCAGGCGGATAGTAGCCAGACGCAAATTCTGTTCGTAACCGGTCCAGCGCCCACTGAATTGGCCCGTCCGGGGCAGCGGTGTGAAGCACGACGACGTGAGTGATTGGCTCATCTTTGTTCAAGAGCAGGTCAAGTGACAGCGTGACGACCTGAGCCTCGCTCCCTAATGTGGCGATGAAGGTAGTAGGTGAAGGTTGGGCCAAGTTTCCCCCTTTTCTCTCGAAGTCCGGCAAGCGCAATATGCCCTCAAGTATCGCCGGCCATACACCATGACAAATTGGGAGTCTGGCCCGGCGGCGATTTGGTTGAGTCCGGCGATCTCGCGTTCGCGATTGATGAAGTCTGACATGTAGACTATTATAGTGTGATGGATATTCTCAGGAGCCGGGCAAGTTGGCTCTACAATCCGCCTCGTTGAGTCGCCGTTAAACCAAAAAGCGACCCAGTTCCTTTGAAATCTGGAAGGAACTGGGCCGCTTTCAGGTGCAGACCCTGAGTTGAGAGGCGACGGGCGGATTTGAACCGCCGAATGAGGGTTTTGCAGACCCTTGCCTTACCACTTGGCGACGTCGCCGTTGGGCTGATTGCTTATAACAAATCGCCTATCGCGTTGATGTTTATGCTTGGGGCGATAGGCGATAGGCTGTCTACAGCAGAGCGGGCTATGGGACTCGAACCCACGACCTTCTCCTTGGCAAGGAGGTGTTCTACCAACTGAACTAAGCCCGCGTAACTCGACTGCTAAAGCGCGCTGGCCGAGTGAGTGCCGAGACTCAGACTTGAACTGAGGACCCATGCATTTTCAGTGCATTGCTCTACCAACTGAGCTATCTCGGCCAGAATGACTGGCGGCATTTTAGCTGAAGGGCAACGGCTTGTCAAGGAAAGCGCGAGGCCGCTCTCATTCATTCAAAAAAAACGATATGCTACAATCACCAGCGTTCGTGTTGGGAGCGGTTGGCGTCCGGTGGCGTCCGCGGTCTTCAAAACCGTTGTCGGGCCGGTCAGGTCCGGGGTGGGTTCGACTCCCATCCGTTCCCGTTGCCTGCACCTGACAGGTCTTTCGAAGAATCTTGGGCTGAACAAGCGCAAGACAAGACCTGTCAGGTGTCCTTATAACATTGGAGACTTCATGGCTTACGAGTATGTATCGTCGCCCGATTTTACTGCGCCGCTTCGCGCAGTGGTGGCCGAGGTGATGGATGTGGCCGACGTGACCCTGGGCCGCAACCAGGAGTATGCCGTTCGCTTTCGCGGCCAACTCAGGATCGATTCAGTGGAAGCCTACGAAAGAGTGGCCGACGTGTTCCGCGCGCACGATTACACGCCGCTCTTTCGCATCGAAGACGGTCAGCACGTCATCAAGGCCCTCCCTGGCATCATCAACCCCCGCCCTTCCAACCCGTGGATCAACCTGATCCTGTTTGTGCTGACGGTCTTCAGCGCTTTCTATACCGGCTCGTTGTACAGCTACCACGGGCCGGAAACTGATCTGGGCCGGGTTCTGTTTCAAGCCTTGTTGCAAATTTACACCGGCTGGCCTTTCGCGCTGGGGATGCTTTCGATTTTGCTGGCGCATGAGTTCGGCCACTATATCGTGGCCCGGCTCAACGGGGCGCCCGTCACTTTGCCCTACTTCATCCCAATGCCTTACCCGATCAGTCCATTCGGCACTCTGGGCGCGGTGATTGCTATGAAGGCGCCCGTGCGGAACCGGCGAATCTTGTTGGATATCGGTATTGCCGGACCGCTGGCTGGCTTTGTTGTCGCCGTTCCGGTGCTCATCATTGGGCTGATGCGATCTCATATTGATCTGATCCCATCGTCCTTCCCGCCTGGGCAAGGGCTTAGCCTTGAAGGCAATTCAATTATCTATCTATTGACGAAAGCGTTGGTATTTGGCCGCTTATTGCCCACGCCTTACAGCTATGGAGCGGGTGGGCCGTTGCTCTATTGGTTGCGATATTTCTTTACCAGCACCCCGCCGCCTCTGGGCGGGGAAGACGTGTTGTTGGATCAGGTGGCCTGGGCCGGTTGGGCAGGGTTGCTGGTCACCGGCCTGAATTTGATCCCGGCCGGCCAACTGGATGGCGGCCACACTTTGTACGTTTTGCTTGGGAAACGGGTGGAAAAAATATTGCCGGTGATTCTGGTGGTGCTGGCCGGTTTGGGATTCTTCTGGCCGGGCTGGTGGTTGTGGGCGGCCCTCATTTACTTTCTCAACCGCCGCCACGCCGAACTATTGGATGAAATTACACAACTCGACACGCGCCGCAAGCTGTTGGCAATCGCGACTCTGATTCTATTTTTCCTCGTCATTACCCCTGTGCCGCTGACAGTTATGGGCGGTTAAAGAAGAAGCCCGGCGATCAACCGGGCTTCTTCTTTATTAGTTCTTCTCCAGCGCATCTTTCACCGCAACTTCGAGATGCTCGAAGCTCACAGGCTTGGCCAAAAAAATGTTGGCCCCGGCGGCCAGGGCCACTGCTTGTTGCTGCGTTTGCGCTTCCGACGAGATGACGATGATCGGCAGGTGGGCGGTGCGCGGGTCGCGGCGAATGTAACGCAGGACTTCAATGCCGCTCACGCCCGGCATGTTCACGTCGAGAGTCATAAAGTCTGGCAGGGTCGTCGCCAGTTTTTGGATGGCCTCTCGCGAGCCGAGGCAGATAATTGACTCAACGTCGAGCAGAGTCAGCATCTTGGCAACCGACTCAGCGGTGATGCGGTTGTCATCTACGACAAAAGCTTTCTTTTTAGGCATGTGCAGATTATAGCACCTCAGCCACAACCGTTCCCATGTTGCGTACGTCATACCCCGGCAACCGGCTCACCGCTTCACGGAAGGCCCCGTCTTGCAGAACATCGAGCAGTGGTTTAAGTAGAGATGATTCAAAGAACGCGCCGGGAATTGCCAGGTCGTAACGTTCTTTGAACAAAGGAATGAAATCCAGTTCAAGCGCGGTTGCGGCAGAGTGGATGCCCAGTCCGCAGTCGGCCACCCCTGAAGAGACGGCGGCCCCGACCGCCAGGTGCGTATATTCCTCACGCTCGTAGCCGCGAATCGATTCTGCTTTCAATCCAATTTTTTCGATCTCGAAATCCAACAGCACTCGTGTGCCTGCGCCGCGCTGGCGGTTGACAAAGGTGATGTCGTCGCGGGCGAGATCGGCGAGGGTGTGAATGTTTTTGGGATTGCCGCGCTGGGCGAGCAAACCTTGTTCGCGGCCCACGAGGGTGACGAGCGCGACCGGCATGTCGGGCAAATAACGTTTGACGTAGGTGAGGTTGTACTCGCCCGTTTCGGGGTCGAGCAGGTGCGTTCCGGCCAGGTGAGCTTCGCCGCGCCGCAAAGCGATCAAGCCGCCGAGACTGCCGACGTTTGCGGAGGCGAGCCTCATGCCGGGCGCGCGCTCGGCCAGAAACTGGCCGAGCAGATCGAGACAGAGATCGTGCGAGCCGATGGCGACGATGGTGTTTTCGATTTGGGCAGGCGCGCGATAGAGATGAACCGTCACTTGCTCGCCGGCCTGCAGGCCTTCGGAGAAGCGCGGGATTCGGACGATGCCATCGGCGCGGACGAGCGAGGTGATGACGCCCGCGCCGCGCGCGAGGGGCGTGGCGACGATTCGGTCGCCCACTTTGCCGACGGTGACTCGCATGTACTCGTCGTCGCCCATCGGCGAAGCGATTTTGCGGCTGAGGGTGGCCGGCATTTGGATCGGTTGGGCCGGGGCGCGGCCAAGCCAGCGCGAGAGGATAGGCTCGACGAAAATTTCACCGGTGATGGCGGCGGAGACGGGGTAGCCCGGCACGCCGATAATTGGGATTTTGGGATTTTGAGATTTTGGGTTTTCGGTTTTGGCTTGATCGATCATTCCCAGGATGACAGGGTGGCCGGGCCGGACGGCGACGCCGTGAACGAGCAGTGCGCCGAGCGTTTCGACGACGAGGGCGGAGAAGTCCTCGGAGCCGGCAGAGGAGCCGGCGTTGAGGAGAACGAGATCGTGGGTTTGCGCGGCCTCGCGCGCGGCGGCGCAGATTTTGTCGAAGTCGTCGGGGATGATGGGCCAGCGTGTGGCGAGGCCGCCCCATGTTTTCACCTGGGCGGCAAGGACGAGCGAGTTGTATTCGATGATGTCGCCGGGTTTGACCTCGGCCCCAGCCGGGACAAGCTCGGCGCCGGTGGGGATGACGGCGACACGCGGCTTGCGCCGGACGTTAACGTGGGTGTGGCCGCAACCGGCAATCGCGCCCAGATCAACCGGGCGCAGAGTGTGATTCGACGGCAGGACAAGTTCGGTGGCCACCATGTCTTCGCCCATCGCTCGAATGTGTGACCAGGGAGCGACGGAAGCGCGAATCTCAATTTTGGATTTTGGATTTTGGATTTGGGATTGCGTGTCTGGCGACTTCTCAAACACCTGGACGTTCTCAATCGGAATAACCGCGTCGGCCCAGGCGGGCAGGGGGTCGCCGGTGTCAACGTATTGGGCCTGGTCGGGCACGGCAAGCTGGAGCGGGGCGGTGTCGGTGGCGGCGTTTGTGCTTTGGGCGCGGACGGCCCAGCCATCCATCGCGCTGGCGTGATAGTGCGGGGCGGAGAGTTTGGCCCACACCGGTTCGGCAGTGACGCGGCCCAATGCTTCCCCAACCGGGACGGTTTCACCGGGGAAGGGCCGCCACTGGTTGGCGGCCTCCAGCGCCCCGATCAGCCGTGACCAGGCTTCTTCAAGTGGGATGTCTTCGAGATAGATTTTTCGTTTGTTCATTCCGTAGGTGATGGCGGAATTGTAGCAGAGGCAAAAGACCTCGCGGTCGCTTGCGCGAAAACCCGCGAGGTCTGAGGACAGTATGTTGGTGTTCAGGGATTACCGGTACCTCTGCATTTCCTCGGAGAGGCCATCGGCCAGCAGGTTGAGGCCGACGACGAGCATGGCCGTCGCCAGCGAGGCCCACAGCGCGTCCCAGGGGTGGCCGGCCTGAATGAACTTTCGCCCGGCGCTGACGATGCTGCCCCAGTCGGGCGAGGGCGGGGGCAGGCCCAGGCCCAAAAAGCCGAGTGTGCCGATGGCGAAGACGGCGTAGCCCACGCGCAACATGGCGTCAATAATGATCGGGCCGCGCGCGTTAGGCAGAATTTCGACGAACATGATGTACCAGGGGTTCTCGCCGCGAGTCTGGGCGGCGGCGATGTAATCGCGAGTCTTGATGTCGAGCGTCAAACTGCGAACCAGCCGGGCGATGCCGGGCGCGCCGGCCAGGGTGATGGCGATGACGACGTTGACGGCTGACGGGCCGAGGGCGGCGATGATGATGAGATAGAGCAGGATTTGCGGGAAGGCGATCATCGAGTCCAGAATGCGCATTACGATCTCGTCTACGATGCCGCCAAAGTAACCGGCGGCCAGCCCCAGAGTCGTGCCGACGATCAGGGCCAGCCCTACAGACAGCGGAGCCAGAGTCAAAATAATGCGCGCCCCGTGCGCCAGCCGCGCCCACAGGTCGCGGCCCAGGCGGTCGGTGCCCAGCCAGTGTTTGGCCGACGGCCCTTTCAGGTTCTCGCCCCGGAATTGCTCGAAGGGCGAATAACGCGCCAGCCACGGCGTCTCTTGGTAGTCGTCGGACGAACTCGGGTTGATCCAGCATGCAGGGTCAATGATGCAACTGTCGGCAAAGATGGCGACGATCACCCAAAAGCTCACCAGAAACAGCCCGACCAGGGCGATTTTCGAGCGGGTGAGGAGGCCCAGCCCTTCGCGAAGCCTTTGCCAGCGCGTGGGCCGCGCCGGGGCAAGGGGCGCTCTCAAACTTCCTTCAACAGTAGCCATAGCCTGCTCCTTCTTTCACCACGAAGCCCCAAAGACTCGAAGTACACAAAGAAAACTTGGTGTAACTTTGCGACTTCGTGTCTTGGTGGTCAATCACGCATAACGGATGCGAGGGTTGATGTAGGTATAAATAAAGTCGGCGAAGAGTTGGGTGCCGACGGCGATGAAGACCAGGAACATGGAGGCCGCCTCCACCGCGAACACGTCTTTGAAGAGGGCGGCGTCCAGCACGTAACTGCCGAGGCCGGGGTAGCCAAAGATGGTCTCCACCACCACGATGCCGCCCATCAGCCAGTTGACGTGCAGGATGATGATGGTGATCGGGGCCATGAGGGCGTTGCGCAGGGCGTGCTTGAAGACGACGCGGAAGCGCGGCAGGCCTTTGAGCACGGCGGTGCGGATGTAGTTCGTCCGCATCACTTCCACCATGCTGGCGCGGGTGATACGCAAAACGTAGCCTAACTCGACCAGGGTCAGAGTCAGCACGGGCAGGGCCAGCATGAGGGGGTTTTCAAAAATGGCGTTTTCACTGGAGACGACGACTGCCCCCGGCAACAACTTCAACCACGTTGAAAAAATCAATATCAAAAAAACGCCGCTGGCAAATTCCGGGGTGGCCGTCGTTACCAACCCGCCCACCGACAACAGCCGGTCAATGAACTTGCCCTCGTTCAAGCCGGCAATCAGCCCCAACACCAGCGAGATGGGCATGATGAAGGCGAAGGCAATGCCGGCCAGGATGCCGGTGTTGGTGGCGCGGCGAATCAACGTTTCGGCCACCGGGCGGCGGGTGAGAAACGAGACGCCGGGGTCGCCGCGCAGGAGGCCGCGTTGCAGAGGAATGTACTGGCGTGGCGCGCCGGGCGTGTTGGCCCAGGCCGCCGTGGTCAGCGTCCACTCTTGCAGGTTCTCGCCCTTCACCCACATGGCGGCATGGCCTTCTTTATCCAGGCCCCAGAAGACAAGGATGCCGTCTTCGTTGGGCTTCCACACGTCGGCTGGCAGGGCCACGTCGCGGGTGGAACCATCCGGTTGCAATTCGGAACGATACATCGTCTCGGCGTCCACGGTGAAATTTTGGAAGAACACGCCATTGTCACCTTCAGCCCACCAGCTGTAACGATCGTTGGAGGCATCATAAATGCGATGCACCGGGTAGCCGACGAGGCTCCCGGCCTGCCAGTCGCTTCCCACCATCCAGCGAGTATATCGAGTCAGGGCCGGCTGGTCGAGGCCGTTCTGGGCGTTGAAAGAAGCTTCCTGTTCCGGAGTGATAGTGTTGCCCAGGGTGTTGATGGCGATGTTGCCCGGGGCCAACTCGGAGACGGCAAAGATGACAACTGAAACAATAAGCAGAGTGAGGATCAAAAAGAGGATGCGCCGGATCAGGAATTTGTACATGGATGGCCGCCTTTTGCTAAACGAGCCGACTCTTGTGGTCGGGCCGGGTGCAGGATCGCCGGGCCTGCTCAACCGGGAACGATGGGTTGCGGCGGCAGCGCCCAAAGCGTGCCGCCGCAACTTTACAAACAGAGTATCCGACTATCGAGACCGACGCGGTTTTCGCGTAGCGTACCGCGTCGGTCTAACAATTTGCTCTAAGCGTCAGGGTTGAGCCACACTTCACGCCACAGATAGTAGTCGGTGGGATGCGCGCCGATGTTCTGGAACTTGGGGTTGTAGACGCGCCAGATGTTTTGCCACCAGGAGATGCCGATTGACCCGCGCTCGAGTTGAATGCGCTGGATGTCTTTCATGATCGCCCGACGGGCTTCCAGATCGAGCGTGCCTTGCGCCTTCTGGAGCAGGGTGCTGAATTCTTCGTCCACCCAGCGGCTCTCGTTCCACGGCACCGGGTTGCCATCGGTGTCGGCAATGTAGGCCAGGGGCAGAACCATGACTCCCAACGGGCGGTGAGTCCACGGGGTGACGCCGACGGCGGTTTCCGTCCACAGGTTCCAGTAGGCGTTATTCTCCATCGTGTCGAGGACGACGTTGATGCCACCGGCGGCGGCGTCGGCCTTCAAGGTTTCGATGTAGGCCACAATGTCCGTCCAGCCGGTGCCGACGGAAATCTTGACTTCGAGCGGCGTCGCCACGCCTGCTTCTTGAAGCAACTTCTTCGCGCCGTCCGGATCGTATTTCGGCACATCCATTGGAGCGAATTCCGGGTGCACCGGGGAGACGTGCACGTCGTGGCCGAGGATGCCCTGGCCGAAGTAGGCCTGATCCAGAATCTTCTGGCGATCCTGGCACATCTTCAGCGCCGAGCGGACGCGGTTGTCCGTCCACGGGTCGAGGTCCACCCGCATGCGCATGACGCGCACCTGCGAAGTCGCCTGCGGATTGATCTTGAGCTTGGGGTTGTCGCGCAGAGCCAGGTACGAGTCAACGGTGAGATCGTAGATCGTATCCACCTGGCCGGCCTGAATGGCGGCCACAGCGGCGGTCTGGTCGTTGCCCAGATCAATGAACTCGATGCTGTCGAGGTAGGGCAGGGGCTGGCCGTCCAAGCCGTTCTGCCAATAGCCCTCGCGCTTCTCGATGACGACGCGCTCGCCGACCTTGTATTCCTTGAGGACGTACGGGCCGGTGCTGGGGTTCTTGCCGGTGGTGATGTCGCCGTTGAAGCTGGGGTGCATGATCTGCGCCGGGTAGTGGAAGAGAGTCTCCGGCACATCCAGCTTGGGCGCGTCGAGTTTCAGCTTGACCGTGTGATCGTCCACCACCTGGACGTTCTCGATGGTGAGGAAACCCGTCCACAGGCCGAGAATGGACGACTTGGTGTCAACGTTGAGCCATTCCTTGAAGTTGAAGAGCACGTCGTTGGCCACGAAGGGATCGCCGTTCGTCCACTTGATGTCCTGGCGGAGGTTGAGCGTCCACTCTTTGAGGTCGTCGCTGGCCTCCCAGCTTTCGAGCATGTAGGGCTTGGTGATGTTGTCGGGGCCGGTCTCGGTCAGGTACTCGAAGATCAGGCGGAATTCGTTGGAGTCGAATACCCAGGAGAAGCGGGCGGGGTGATCGACAGCCGGGACCGAAATGGCGACTTTGAGGGTGCCGCCACGTTTGACTCCGCCGGTCGGGGCGGCAGTGGCCGCGGGCGCATTGGTGGCGGCCGGGGCGGCGGTGGTGGCCGGGCCGCCGCAGGCGGCCATCACGTAGGCCGCAGAGGCGCTGACGCCCAACAGGGTGGCCGTGCGCAGAAACTCGCGGCGGCTCATGCGGCCCTCAGCGAGTTGTTCCTGGGCGGCCAGCACGCCAGGGTGAATCCGTTTTGGGGTGGTCATCTTTCTTCTCTCCTTGAATGCTTGTGCAGTGTTGAGACGATAACGATGAGCTTTCAGGATTCAATGGCAGGTATGAGTCGTTGTCAATCACCTCCTCTCAGGCAGTTGTCGTTACGCTTTTTGCAGGTCTTGCAACATTCGACGGATGTCGTCGTAATGATCGTCCGTCACTTGCTCAAAGCGTCGAATGCCGCCCCCGTTCAAAATTTCCTGGCCGCGCCTGGTGATGTGCATGGTCGTGAGAGCGCGGGCCAATGAGTCGCAATGCTCTTCGGAAAGAGAGGGCGTGGCGATGACGGGCGGCATCGCCGCCGGCCCCAGGCTGGCTAGGACACGAAACGACCTGGCCCGCTCCGGTCGCTGGGCCAGTTCCATTTCCAACACCACGCTGTCAATCGCCGCGCAGTCGGCCTCCCCGGCCTCCACCCAGTTCATTGATGTTGCATGTGAGCCGGATCGAATCGTTTTGCCGAAGTAGTCCATCGTCGCCTCCAGCGTCCACAAATGATGGGCGGCCAGAACGTAACCAGAGAATGAGCCAACGTCGTTATAGGCGAAAGTTGTGTCTCGTAAGTCGTCGAAGCTATGATACGATGACCCGGCCCGGACGATGACATCAGAAAAATAAACGGGCCGGTCGTGGTAACGGTCGGCAGATAAAATCGGGGCGGCCATGAGCCGCGCCGGTGAAGATGTTTGTGCGGACTTCAGAACGTAGGTAATGCCACAGGAGAAGGCGGCCTCGATCTGGCCGGTGTCAATCACCCGGTCTTGCTCGGCAAAAGGGACAACTGCCATTTTTGTTGGCAGGCCGGTGCTGTCCCCCAGATACGCCACGACCTGCTGGTAAAACTCAAAAGCGTTGTCGCCGAGAAAAGATGCAAATCGAATGAATTGTTGCTTCAATACAGATAATCTATATCGGGTTTGCGGCTGTGTCAAGGACGAGTTGAGCGGCCACAAATTGTTATTGCTCAACACCGACGATTACAAATCGTTGCTGGCTCGCGCCGATGCTGAACGGATGCTGGCCGCCGGGCCAACCGTCAACCGCTTCCGGGTGCTGGGTTCAAGCTGACCTTACGCAACGTCATTCCGAGCAAAGCGAGGACTCTCTACGACCGCCCAGAGACCCCTCACTCCGTTCGAGGTGACATGCCCAAAGAAAGATGGAACATCAAACTACAACACCGATAATTTCAACTCGCCCGAACTTAAACACGCCGCTTCTCGTCGTCGCCCTGCTGACTGTGGACGGCCTGCACTTTGTCTTTGCCCGCGCCCTGCGTGACCACCTGCCGCCGACTACGTCGGTGTTGTACGTGCTTGGGCTTGGCACTCTGCAAGTGGCGCTGTTTGCCATTGCTCGCGGGCGCTTTCGTTTTAGCACCTTTCGCCGCCACCTTTGGTTCTTTCTGGCGATTGGCGCGCTGGTGGCGACCGGCACTTCAATCAACTACGCCGCCGTTGTTTTCGTGGACCCGGGCACAGCCTCGTTGTTGGCCGAGACTTCGATTCTGTTCGGCGTGGGCTTTGGCGTGTGGTGGTTGCGCGACCGGCTGACGCGGGCGCAGTGGTTGGGCGGGCTGGTGTGCATCGCCGGGGTGGCCGTCATCACCTTTCAGCCCGGCGATTACTTGCGGCTTGGCTCGGTGATGGTGATCGGCTCGGCCTTTATTTACGCCCTGCACGCCGCCATCGTCAAACGTTATGGGGCCGACATTGAATTTGTGGAGTTCTTTCTGTGGCGGCTGATGGCCACGACCGGCTTTCTGTTCTTGTCGGCGACGGCGCAGGGGATGTTGCTCTGGCCGGACGGCCAGGCCTGGTTGTTGATTCTGCTAGTGGCGACGGTGGACATCATCATCAGCCGCACGCTTTATTACCTGGCCCTGCGGCGGCTCACCATCTCGTTCCTCTCACTCCTGCTCACCGTCAGCCCGATTGTGGCTATCTTGTGGTCGGTCGCCCTGTTCAAATCGCAACCCACGCCCCGCGAACTGCTGGGTGGCGCGGCGGTGCTGGTGGGGATTGCGATTGTGACGAGTAGGCGGTCATAACAGCGGATCAAACGAATTTCGCGGATCGCATCCGTCTAATTCGGCTGATCCGTTGTTCTACAACTGTCCCTCATCCCAACGCTCCAACAATTTTTGATACGCCGGATTATCATAGCGACTCAACGCGAACGCCGACGCGTAATCGGGCAAGCCGCCACCTGTAAGATACGCCGCCAGCAATTCCCCGGCGGCGGGCGCGGCCATCAACCCGTAGCCTGAGAGCGCGCCGATCACAAACGCGCCCTCAACCGGCAACGGCCCAACCAGCAAACGGTTCTCGCGAGTCTTGGTGTAATAGCCGCCGTCAATCTCCACCTTTGGCGCTTTGCCGATGTAAGCCGTCAGGCCGGGCATCATCGTCGCCAGCCCGCGCAGAACCACCTCGTAATACATCGGGTCGAATTCCAGCGGCCATACCTCAGGCACGGGCTGGGTGTCGTAGCCCCACAACATCAGCACACTATTAGCGTCTGCGCCGCCCTCGGGGCGCAAGTGCGCGCCTGCCGGTAGTTCGCCCAGCAAGCCGGTCGTCTCTTCAGACTCAGCCAGCAGGCCGCGCTCTTCATCCGACCAACCAATCTTCTGCGGGTCGGCCCAAATCAGGAAAGGCATGTTACGCGGAATGATGTTGAGATGATCCTTGAAGGCGATCTTCTCGTGTCGCTCCGAGAACACCGGCAACTCGACGCCAAACATCCGGCCAACGTTTTTGATCAGCGGCCCGGCGGCGTTGACAAAGATTTCAGCGCCGACTTCTCGCCCATCACTTAATCGCACGCCCTTCACCCGGCCACTTTCAACGGTGACGCCGTCAACTTGCCCCCGAACAAGTTCAACGCCTCCGGCCTTTGCCTGTTCGAGCATAGTCATGCCCAACTGCTGGCCGCTGAACCAGCCACAGCGCCGGGCGTGAATCACGGCGACGACGTTCTCGGCCAGATAAGGAAAGTGTTGGCGAATGAGGACCGGGTCGAGAATCAAGTCTGCGCCGGTCGGTTGAGCCTCAAAGCCGTGAGGTGGGGCAGGGGTGTAAGCGGCTGGGCCGGGATGGACGCGAAGCGGGCCAGCGCCCTGGGCTTCGGCGTTCTCGGCTTCGGCTTTGAAGATCGGGATGCGGGCCGGGTCGGCGGTGGCGTAAAGGTAGCCGCGCCGGTTGAGGTGAAAGACGTTTCCGCTCTCGCGGGCCAGGCCTTCGATCAGGTCAATGCTGTGATCCATGAAGCTGACCATCGAGGCGTCGGGCCACCAGTTGCGGTAACACTCGGTGGACTTGTCGCTGGTCAGGGTGAGCGGGTCGCGGTCATCAACAATCATTACGCGCTTGAGGCCGCGCCGCGTGAGATGGTAAGCCGTCGCAACCCCCGCAATTCCTGCGCCGCAGATGACGGCATCACTAGACAAAGCCATTACTTGCTGGGCACAAAGACACAAGGGCACGAAGGCACAAAGAAAACTTTGTGTCTTCGTGTCTTGGTGCCTTCGTGTCGAAGGTTAGCCGCCGCTAATGATCCCTGCTTCGCGAAGTTCGGCGATCACTTTCTCAACAGTGGCGTTGGACGTCGGAAGAAGCGGCGGGCGGACGACCGGGTTGGGGAAGCCGTTGAGGTGATGGAGGATGGCTTTGAGTGTTGCCGGGGCGGGCGGGTAGGCATCTAAAATGGCGCGGCCTTTTTGCAGAAGAGCGTTCGCGGCTGAGGCGTTGCCGCCTGTCGCGTGCGCGTCCCACACTTGTCGCAGAAAGGGCGAAAGCAAATTGGCCGGGGCGGTGATGCACCCTTGCGCGCCCGCGTCGAGAGCCGACTGAAAGAGCGAGTCGGTTCCACAATAGATCAAAAGGTCGTCCCCGAATCGGCGGCCCAACGCTCCCCCGTGTTCAGGGTCAGCCGAGGAGTCTTTGAGTCCGGCGAATTTATCCGGGAAGGAGTCTTTCAGCCGCGCCACCAATTCAAAAGAAAGCGCCACGCCGGAGACAGACGGAATGTGATAGCCGAAGAGCGCGCCGCCTTTGGGAACTGCGCGCCGCAAGACTTCGCCGAACCAGGTCAAGAGGCCGTCGTCGCTCACCTTGCGGAAGTAGTAGGGAGGCAAAACCACGACGCCGTCGAAGCCGAGGTCGAAGGCGGACTTGGTGAGAGTGATGGTTTCATCGAGGCTGGGCGTGCCGGTTCCGGCCAGCAGTTTGAAACCGGGGTGCGCTTCGCGAATCTTCCGGGCGGCCTGGCACAGTTCGAGCCGCTCGTCGGGCGAGAACGACGGGCCTTCGCCGGTGGTGCCGAGCAGGAGCGCCCCGTGACAGCCTCGATGGGCCAGATAGTCGAGCAGGGGCGTGACAGCGGGGAAGTCGATTTCGTAATTTGGATAGAGCGGCGTCACTACAGCGGCGTAGACGCCGGCAAGAGGATGTTGAGACACGATGCTCTCCTGAGGAGTGGAACCACGGATTTCACAGATTACACCGATTTAAAAACTACAGCGGTTTCCTTTTGGATTGATGGGGTTGGGCGGCAGTGCAACTGCCGCCCGCCGCAGTACAACTGCCGCGAAACCCATCAATCCGTGTAATCTGTGATTGATTTTTATCGGGGCCGTAAACGTTGCAAAGCTTCGGCGGCTTTCTCCAGTAGCGCTGTTGTTTTGCAAAACGCGAAGCGCGCGTAGCGTTTGCCGAGCGCCTTGTTCCGCTCCGAGTAAAAGGCCGAGGGTGGAATGGCGGCCACCCCGACGTTGGCGGCCAGATGTTTACAAAACTCAAAGTCGTCGTTGAATCCCAGCGGCTCGATGCCGGCCATGATAAAGAATCCGCCGCCGGTTGGCAAGACCTCGAGGCCGGCCTGTCGCAAAGCATGGGCCAGAAAATCGCGTTTGCGCTGGTAGTCGGCGGCTAAACCGGCGAAGTAGCCGTCGCCAAGCGCGAGGGCGCGGGCCGCCCCGAATTGCATCGGCGTGGCCGAGCAGTCGAGCACGAACTGGTGCGCGAGCCGGACGGCATTCGTCAGGTCGGGCGGGGCCAGCACCCAGCCGATGCGCCAGCCGGTGAAGCTGAATGTTTTGCTCATGCTACTAACGGTGATCGCGCGTTCGGCCATGCCCGGCAACTGCGCCAGCCACTCGTGCTTCTGCCCGTCGTAGATAAGATGCTCGTACACTTCGTCGCTGATGGCGATGACGTTCCACTTTTGGCACAGGGCCGCAATCGTTTCGAGTTCGGCGCGAGAGAAGACTTTGCCGGTCGGGTTGTGGGGCGTGTTGATCAGGATGGCGCGGGTTCGGTTGTTGAAGGCGGCGGCCAGTTCGTCGGGATCAAAACTCCAGTTTGGCGGGCGCAACGGCACAAAGCGCGGCGCGCCGCCGGCCATGATTACGTTCGGCGCGTATACTTCGTAATAAGGCTCAAGGATGATGACTTCATCGCCCGGATTGATCAATCCGTCGGTGATCGAGTGCAGGGCTTCCGCCGCCCCGTTCGTCACTGTCACTTCGGACTCAGGGTCAACCGTCTGCTCGTAAAAACGCCTGGCATGTTCGGCCACCGCCTGCCGCAGTTCGCGGACGCCGTGCGAGAGCGCGTATTGATTCTTGCCCGCCTCCATCGCCTCCCAGACAGCGGCTTTCGCCTCGGTCGGGCCGTCGGTGTCGGGGAAGCCGCTGGAGAGGTCAATCGCCTTGTGCCTGGCGGCAAGCTGGGTGATCTCGGTGAAGATGGATGTGCCAAAGTTGGCGACACGGTGGGCGGGGAGGAAGGGCATGGGAGTTACTGTTTCTCCACCCGCGGCAACACTACCAGCAAATCGAGATCGCTATTTGCGCGCCCTTCGCCCCGCGCCCACGAGCCGAACAGAATGCTGCGCAATGGGCTAAACCCGCGCACGATACGCTCGACGGCGTCTGGCAAACATGGGGGCTGAGAGACAAGTTGCACGGCCTTAGAAGTTCCTTTCGTCTTTCCGGTCAGGGCTATTGTATCTCAAACTTTGTTCGCGGCGAGGCGCAAAGACAGCGGATTTGGAGAATGACGCGGATCGCGATCCGCTAAATTCATCAAATCCGCTGTCCCTCTGCTGTGGTACACTCGCCTCAACCCCTCACCCGGAGCCACCCGTGACCCAACCTCTCCTCATTGACGGCCATTCGCTCACCATCGCAGACGTCGTCGCCGTTGCCCGCCAACATCGCCCGGTTCAACTCGCGCCAGTTGCCCGCGAGCGCATGCAAGCCAGCCGGGCCTACGTCGAGTCCCTGCTCACGCCGGACGCGCCGACTGTCTATGGCATTAACACCGGCTTCGGCGTCTTCGCCGACCGCAAAGTCTCGCCCGCCGACTCGGCTCAACTCTCGCGCAACCTCGTCATCAGCCACGCCGTCTGCACGGGCGAGCCATTTGCTGAGGACGTAACGCGCGCCGCTATGCTCATCCGCGCCAACACGCTCGCCATCGGCCACTCCGGCGCGCGCCCTCGGCTTGTCGAAACCCTGCTGGCTATGCTCAACGCCGGCGTGCATCCCATCGTGCCTCAGCAAGGCTCGCTCGGCTCGTCGGGCGACCTTGCGCCGCTCTGCCATCTGGCCCTCATCTTCATGGAAGGCGCGAATGCCGGCGAAGCAATCTTTCGTGGACAGCGCATGAGCGGCAAAGAAGCGATGGATGCCGCCGGACTCCCACAATTGACTCTGGAAGCAAAAGAGGGATTGGCGATCAGTAACGGGGCAACGTTCTCGGCGGCGGTCGCCGCCTTAGCCGTCACTGACGGGGCAACATTGCTCACTCATTCCCAGATCGCCACCGCTTTCGCCCTCGAAGCCTTGCTTGGCGTGTCGAGCGCCTTCGACGAGCGCCTGCACTCGGCGCGCAGGCAGTCCGGCCAATCCGCCGTCGCCGCCAACTTGCGAAAGCTAATCAAAGGAAGCACCCTCGTTGACTCATCAGGCAGGGTGCAAGACCCTTATTCGCTCCGGTGTGCGCCGCAGATCATCGGCCCGGTTCTCGACACACTCGCCCTCGCGCGAGGCTGGATCGAAAACGAGATCAACGCCGCCACCGACAACCCGCTTCTCTTTCGTGAGCCGGACAACTCGTTCAAGGCCATCTCTGGCGGCAACTTTCACGGCGAGATCATCGGGTTGGGCATGGATTATCTTGGCATCGCCATCGCCGAACTCG
Organism: Chloroflexota bacterium; assembly: GCA_016197225.1. NCBI lineage: Bacteria > Bacillati > Chloroflexota > Chloroflexota bacterium. The sequence goes on along the minus strand of JACPWC010000075.1, from coordinate 4,706 downwards.
GCGCGCTGGCCGAACAACAGATCAGCCGCCTCATCAACGAGAAACTTTCTTTCGGCCTGCCGCCCATGTTGTTGAGCAACTCTGCCGCCCCCGGCCTCAACTCTGGCTTGATGATGCCGCACTACACCGCCGTCTCGCTGGCGCTGGAGAATCAGACGCTGGCTCACCCAGACAGTGTCCACTCTCTGCCCACCTCAGCCGGGCAGGAAGATCACAACGCCAACGCTCTCACAGCCGCCCGGCATGCCAGCCAGATCATCGCCAACGTCGCCCACATTCTGGCGATTCAATTTTTCGTCTCGGCTCAGGCCGTTGATCTCAGGTCGAAGGCCATGCCAGAGAAACACGTTTCCCCGGCAGTGGCGGTTGCCCACGCCCGGCTCCGGCGCGACGTGCCGTTTGTCGAGCATGATCGGTTCTATCAGGCAGATATTGAACGGGCGCGGGCGCTGATCCTGAACGGCGAGATCGCGCAAGCGACCGGATTAGAACGCTGATGAACGCGGACGCTTTGCGCGCTGATCTTCGCTGATTTTTTTTTCAAAATATCTGCGCGCTTCGCGTCTGCGGGAAATCGCGGATACAAACAAAAAGAGATCAGCGAAAATCTGCGTTGTATCAGCGTTTATCTGCGTTCTGAAAGACTGGTCTGAGTAGTTACCAGTTAGCGTAATTCGTGGCTAAGATAAAGAGGAGATGCAAGCAATGAGTGAACGACTTGGCTTTATCGGTTTAGGCATCATGGGCTGGGGCATGGCCCGCAACTTGTTGAAGGCCGGGTTAGCGGTGCGCGTGTGGAACCGCACCGCCAGCCGCATGGACGAGTTGGCCGCCGAGGGCGCAAGCACGGCGGCTTCCCCGGCGGAGTTGGCGGCCCAGTGCGACCTCATCATCACCTGCGTGAGCGACACGCCGGACGTGGAAGCTGTTATTCTTGGCGACGGCGGAGTCATTCATGGCATTCAACCCGGCGCGCTGGTGATTGACATGAGCACCATCAGCCCACATGCCACGCGCGCCATCGCCGAGAAGTTGAAGGCCAAAGGCGCGCACATGCTCGACGCGCCCGTCAGCGGCGGCAGTGAGGGCGCGGCGCGGGGCACGCTCAGCATCATGGTCGGCGGCGAGACCGAGCAGGTGGCGCGAGCCATGCCGGTCTTTCAGGCCATGGGCAAGACGATCACGCACGTTGGCGAACACGGCGCAGGGCAGATGGTGAAGCTGGTCAATCAGATTCTTGTCGTGGGTAATGCGCTGGCAATGAGCGAAGCCCTGCTGTTTGCGCAGGCGGGCGGCCTCGATTTGCAGAAGACGCTCGAGGCGGTGGCCGGCGGGGCGGCGGGCAGTTGGATGTTGAGCAATCGCGGCCCGCAAATTCTCAAGCGCGACTGGCGGCCCGGCTTTACGATTGATTTGCAACAAAAGGATGTGCGCCTGGTGCTGGCAACCGCCGATCAGCTTGGGGTTCCGGCCCTGGCCTCCAGCCTGGTCTTCAACCTTTACCGGACTCTTCAGGCCGATGGCCTGGGCGCGGAGGGCAACCATGCGCTGATTAAGGCGCTGGAGAAATTATCGGGAATCGAAGTGAAAGCATAGAGGAGAAAATGAAAATCTTTGTTACCGGCGGAAACGGTTTTATCGGCAGTCATCTTGTGCCGAAGTTGGTTGAACGCGGACACTCAGTCACTTGCCTGGTGCGTGACCCGGCAAAGGCTGGCAAGCTGGCGCAGGAAGGCGTTACACTCGCGAAAGGCGACGTAACCGACCGCGCCTCTCTGCGCGAGCCGATGCGCGGCGCAGAGGTTGTATTTCATCTGGCAGGTTGGTATGTGCTTGGCAATATTGACAAAGCCAACATGCAAGCCATCAACGTGGACGGAACGCGCAACACACTTGAGGTTGCCGTCGAGTTGGGCGTGCCGAAGATCATTCACACCAGCACCGTCGGTGTGTTCGGCAACACCCACGGCAAGATCGTGGACGAGACGTATCGAGCCGGAAAAGAGGCGATGGGATCAGAATACGAACGCACCAAGTGGGCGGCTCACTATGAAGTGGCCGTTCCCCTGCAACAGGCGGGCGCGCCCGTCATCATCGTCCAGCCCGGCGGAGTCACCGGCCCCGGCGACACCAGCGCGCTCGCCTCAGCTTACGAATTCTATTTGGGGCGGACGCCCATCATGTTTGGCGAAACATCCGGCCCCACCTGGGCTTACGTGGACGACATCGCCGAGGGCCACATTCTGGCGATGGAAAAGGGCCGCCCCGGCGAGTCGTACATCATTGCCGGGCCGTCGCTGACATACCGGCAAGTCATGGAGATGTGGGAGAAGATCGTTGGCATTCCCGCGCCGAAGCTGTGGGCGCCGGGTTGGGCCGCCAGCCTCATGAGCGGCCTCGCCGGTCTGTTCGAGCGGCTCGGCTTGTCGCTCCCGCTCTCCTCTGAAGCACTTGCTTTGTTGAACGACTACACCTTTTATGGCAGCGCCGAGAAAGCCAAACGCGAACTGGGCTGGCAACCGCGCCCCATCGAAAGCACCTTCAAAGAAGTTTTGGAATACGAAATGAAGAAGCGAAAGTAATTCATCCAATCTGCGATTGAAAACAGACTCGCCACTTCGGGTTGGATGGCGAGTTTGTTTTTCTGGTTGACCTTTTCTTCAAACCCGACTAAGATGGTCTAAACATACCAAGCGTTAGGTTTCTTGGGAGGAGAATCCACCTTAGCCACATGACACCCTCATTGCACTCCCTGGAATATGCCCACGAACTTGATGAGCGCGATCCCCTCGCCGGCTTCCGCGACCAATTCATCTGCGACGATAACGACAACTTAATTTACCTCGACGGCAATTCGCTGGGCCGCCTGCCCAAACGCACCGCCGCCCGTTTGCACGAAGTCGTTGATCACGAGTGGGGCCGGCGCCTCATCCGGGGCTGGGGCGAGGGCTGGTTCACTGCGCCCGGACGCATCGGCGGCAAAATTGCCCGCCTGGTCGGGGCGGGGGCCGACGAGGTCATCGTGGCCGACTCCACCTCGGTCAACATTTTCAAACTGGTCATGGCCGCGTTGGCGGCCAAACCGGATCGGCGCAAAGTCGTTACCGACGATCTCAACTTTCCCTCCGACCTCTATCTTTTGCAAGGCGCGGTCAAACTGGCCGGCCCCGATTACCAGTTGCAGGTCGTTCATTCGGAAGACGGCCTGACCGTGTCGAATGAGGCGCTGGCGGCGGCGATTGATGGCGAGACGGCTCTAGTCTCTTTGACTCACACCGCTTTCAAAAGCGGTTATATCTACGATATGGCCGCCATCACCGAAATGGCGCACCGGGCTGGCGCGTTGATGTTGTGGGACTTGTGCCACTCGGTTGGGGCAATGCCGGTGGCGCTCAATGAGTCAAATGTGGACATGGCCGTCGGTTGCACTTACAAGTATCTCAACGGCGGCCCCGGGTCGCCCGCCTTTCTTTACGTCCGGCGTGATCTGCAAGAGAAACTCCTTAGCCCGATCTGGGGCTGGTTCGGCCAGAAGGGGCAGTTCACGTCTCGCTCGGTCATGCCGAAGGCTTGCGAATCGATCGCGCCCTCATCGAAGAGATGAACGTCATTCCCGACTTTCGTTATCCCGACAACATCCGTCTTGGCATCGCGCCGCTTTACACTTCATTTGCCGATATTCACGAGGCGCTGATGCGTTTTCGCCGGGTGATCGTCGAACGGCTCTATGAAAAGTATCCGGTTGAGAGGCCGGACGTGACCTGATGCTCACCCGCGCCGAAGCCACCGTCTCCAGCATCCTCGCCGCCGCCGAAGACCTCTTTGTGCTCAAGCCTTACGCCGACGTTTCGATGCGCGATATTGCCGAGACGGCGCAGGTGACGACCGGCGCGCTCTATCATCACTTTCCCGGCAAAGAGAAGTTGTATTTGGAAATGATCCGGGCGGGGCTGGCGAAGAAACAGCAGATGATGGTCGAGGCCACGCCGCCTGACGGCTCGTGCCGCGAGCGACTGCGTTGCCTGACCCGCGTCTTCCTGGCCCTGCCTCGCATGCGCCGCGATCTGATGCGCCTGGTGCGCCGGGATATTAATGCGTTCCGGGGCCGCACACGCGAGTCCATTATTCGAGCGTATCAGGAGTCCTTGCCCAATCTGGTGGAACCGATCTTGCGTGAGGGCATTAAGCGCGGCGAGGTGAAGAAGGGCGACCCGCGCTGGCTGGCCTGGGTGTATATCGCGATTGTCGAAACGTCGCTCGCGGCTTATGCCGAACAAAAGCTGGGAGACGTGGATGCCCGCCTGGAGGCGGTGCTGGATCAATTTTTTTACGGCGCAGGTAAGCAACCATGAAAATCAACATTCTGGGCGGTGGGCCGGCAGGCCTGTATTTTGCTATTCTGATGAAGAAGATGGACCCGGCGCGCGAGATCAACGTCGTCGAGCGCGACGGGCCGAACGACACCTTTGGGTGGGGCGTGGTCTTTTCCGAAACGACGTTGGACAACTTCGGCCAGCAGGATCGTCAGACCTACGACGAATTCGTCCAACACAGCCAGATGCGCGATTTGGTGGTGGTCAAACACAAAGGCGAAACCATTTACATCGGCGGCAACCCCATCGCCGGCGTGGCCCGCCTCAAATGGCTGCAAATCCTGCACACTCGTTGCCGCGAACTGGGCGTCAATCTGCGCTTTCACACCAACG